>NZ_DJBE01000083.1:0-121267 GCF_002429925.1 Acinetobacter sp. UBA5984 | reverse complement strand
CGCTTCCGCCAGATACGAAAAACCCCGATCATTGATCGGGGTTTTTTATTGTCTATTCATTGGGGTTTATAGCGCAGACTCAGATGGAAGGCTGCCTTGAATTTCCTGTTGTATCCAGGCAACAAATTTTTCAATCAGCGGTGAGCTTTCCTGACTGGAATGAACCAGATAATAGCCTCGTTTCCTTTCTAAGGTCTTGCTGGACACCAGTACCAATTCCTGTCGCTTTAATTCTTTTTCAATCAGCATTTGTGGGATCAAGGCCATTCCTATGCCATGACTAGCCACTACAGCGAGCATGGAAAAAAGTTCATGTCGTTGCCCCTGAAAAGGATTCGGATGCTGGATCTGATGCAGCTTGAACCAGTCTTCCCAGATGTTCGGCCGGGTAGTTTGCTGTAATAAAGGGAGTTGAACCAGTTGTTCAGCACTTAAGTCATAGCTGTAGTCATTAATCTTCTGTGCATCGGGAAAATACTGTTGAATCAGGTTAGGCGCACAGACAGCAACTACATCTTCATGCATTAGAAAATGGCTATGCGTACCAGGCCATTGTTCAACCTGTTGAGGAGTTCCTGCATAAATGGCAGCATCGAAAATCTGTTCTTGAAACAGAAAAGGGCGGGTGCTGGTTTCTAGATGTACCGTAATTTCAGGATAGAGTCGATTAAAGCTCTGGAGTTTAGGTAATAGCCAGCGAGTCGCAAACGTAGGCACTACGCCCAGTTTTAAAGTACCACCGCGGCCTTGATGCGTTATGACATCTAGTGTTGACTGTTCCAGTCCTTTGAGATGCGGAGTGATACTCTTTAAATATTGTTGTCCAGCATGATTGAGTTCTACACCATGCCGCGTACGAGTAAATAAAGCTGTACCTAAATACTCTTCCAGTTGCTGGATCTGACGTGAAACTGCACTTTGGGTTAAAAACAGTTCCTGCGCAGCATAGGTATAACTGGCATGACGTGCAGCAGATTCGAAACAGATCAGCGCTTGCAGGGAGGGTATTTTTCTACGCACCTGTTCATCCTTGAACTTAAAATGGTCAGATATCAATAAATGGTATATCACTCTTATACTACTATACGACTTTAGTATAAAAAACAGGCAAATTAGCTAAGGAGATAATTTCTAAAAATACCAACTTATATAAGGTATGCGTAAATTGCATAGCTGCATGCAAATTTATTGTTTGAACAAGTCATGATTCATGCCTAGAGTCAATCTGAAGGATAAAACAACATCATCTAATAGATAGATGAAGGATTGGCAGGGAATACTATGAATCAAATGGTCGATACGAAAAAAACCAGCAAAGTCTATTTTAACTGGCAGGATCCGTTCTTACTGGAGCAGCAACTGACTGAAGAAGAACGCATGATCATGGAATCTGCGCGTGCATATTGTCAGGGACAGTTACAGCCGCGTGTATTAGAGCAGTTCCGTCATGAGAAAACAGATCCAACCATTTTCCGTGAAATGGGTGAACTCGGTCTGCTGGGTCCAACCATTCCTGAGCAATACGGCGGTGCCGGCTTAAATTATATCAGCTATGGTCTGATTGCCCGTGAAGTAGAACGTGTGGATTCAGGTTATCGTTCTATGGCCAGTGTGCAAAGTTCTCTTGTGATGGTGCCAATCAATGAATTTGGTTCTGAAGAACAGAAACAGAAATATTTGCCAAAACTGGCGACCGGTGAATATATCGGCTGTTTCGGTCTGACTGAACCAGATCATGGCTCAGATCCGGGCAGCATGATTACCCGTGCGAAAAAGGTGGATGGTGGTTACCGTCTGACGGGCGCCAAAATGTGGATTACCAACAGTCCGATTGCTGATGTCTTTGTGGTTTGGGCAAAAGAAGTGTCTCCTGAAGGCAATGTCGGTGATATTCGCGGCTTTATTTTAGAAAAAGGCTGGGAAGGGCTTTCTGCACCAGCGATTCACGGTAAAGTTGGCTTACGTGCTTCGATCACCGGTGAAATCGTGATGGACAATGTTTTTGTTCCAGAAGAAAACGCATTCCCCGAAATTCGTGGTTTAAAAGGTCCATTTACCTGTCTGAATAGTGCCCGTTACGGTATTGCTTGGGGTGCGATGGGCGCAGCTGAATTCTGCTGGCACACTGCTCACCAGTACACCATGGATCGTAAACAATTTGGCCGTCCATTGGCTGCGAATCAGCTAATCCAGAAAAAACTGGCAGACATGCAAACTGAAATTGCATTAGGTCTACAAGTGGCTTTACGTTTTGGCCGCATGAAAGATGAAGGCATTGCTTCAGTAGAAGGTACGTCCCTGATCAAGCGTAATAACTGTGGTAAAGCTTTAGACATTGCCCGTTTAGCGCGTGACATGATGGGCGGAAACGGGATCTCTGATGAATTCGGTGTAGCTCGTCATCTGGTAAACCTGGAAGTGGTCAATACTTATGAAGGTACACACGATGTACACGCCTTGATTCTAGGTCGTGCGCAAACGGGTATTGCTGCTTTTTCTAATTAATTCATTTTATAAATCAGAGATGCTCAGGGTTGAGCATCCTTAGGGCCTTTTGTCCCTAAAATTAATCAATAACTTAAATAAAGGATTCATCGTGAAGCTTTCTTGTAATTCTCAGTATTAGTAAGCAAAGTTCAAAAGATACAAGCAGAAAAAGAATAAAGAACACTGCTGAAGAACTGAAGACAGAGGAATGTCGGTGACTCATTTGGGAAAATGAGGTAATACATGAAAAATGAAAATCAAAATAGTATCCATCAGGACGCTGTCATTTTAGGCTTAAAACTGCCTAAGAACGTTGGAACGGCCCATCGTATTCATACCCATACTTGGAAATTAGCTTTTATATTTGCATTTGTCTCGTTGGTAATTGACGGCGTTGACATCATGCTGCTGTCGTTTAGCTTGACCAGTCTGAAAGCAGAATTTGGTTTGACCTCGTTTCAGGCTGGAATGTTAGGTAGTTCTTCATTAGCAGGAATGGCACTAGGCGGCATTACGGGTGGTTGGACTTGTGATAAGTTTGGACGAGTGAAAACGATTGCGTGGTCAGTCGTATTTTTCTCAATCATGACCTGTATTTTGGGACTTACTCAAAGTTATGAGCAGTTTATGGTGCTTCGCTTTATTGGGGCATTTGGGTTGGGTTCATTGTACATGGCTTGTAATACGTTGATGGCAGAATATGTACCGACTAAATATCGTACTACTGTGCTGGGTACACTCCAGACAGGTCAAACCGTAGGTTATATTGTAGCAACCTTGTTGGCAGGTTCGATTATTCCGGATTATGGTTGGCGTATGTTGTTCTACGTAACGATTATTCCTGCTGCCTTTGCACTAATGTTTATGCGTTTTGTTCCAGAGCCAGCTTCATGGCAGGAAGCTAAAATTGAACAGGCTAAGCGTAAAGCACTGAATCTTGATATTCTCGAAACTCCTATTTCTCCCCAACAGCCATCAGAAAGCATTTATAAGCGTATCTTTGGGCATCAGTTGCATCGACGTATGTTCCTATTATGGATGACTACAGCTGCATTCCTACAGTTCGGTTACTACGGTGTTAATAACTGGATGCCGACCTACCTTGAAACTGAACTTAATATGAATTTTAAGGCCTTAACAGGCTATATGGTAGGTGCCTATACGGCCATGATCTTAGGTAAGATTCTTGCTGGTTATGCGGCAGATAAATTTGGACGCCGTATTACTTTTGTATTTGGTACAGTGAGTACTGCAGCTTTCTTGCCCATCATTATTTTCTATAACAACCCAACTAATATTGCCTATTTATTGATTACCTTTGGTTTCCTTTACGGCATTCCATATGGTGTCAATGCGACTTACATGGCTGAGACTTTCTCAACAGATGTACGTGGCACAGCAATCGGTGGAGCATACAACATGGGACGCCTTGGCGCGGCAATTGCTCCAGCAACGATTGGATTTATCGCAGCAGGTGGTTCTTTTACTATGGCATTTATCGTCATGGGAACTGCGTATTTCATTGCAGGGGTGATTCCAGGCCTGTTTATTCGTGAACGTCAATATGATCCTCAACAGACTAGTTTGGTGAAGACGGCAGAAGCAGAACAAAGCGATTCTATCTCATCAGTCGATACTAAGAAACCAACTCGTCCAGCCACAGCAAGTCAGTAATTATAAAAGAATGAAATGGTCGGGATGTAGCCCGACCCCTTAAAGAGGAATGAGCATGAGTGCATTAAAAGGAATACGTGTACTAGATTTAAGCCGAGTCTTGGCTGGACCATGGTGTGGCCAGATTCTGGCCGATTTAGGTGCTGAAGTTATTAAAATTGAACGTCCTCAGTTAGGAGATGATACCCGTATGTGGGGACCACCATGGATGCTGGATCAGCAGGGCCAAGTGACACGCGAATCAGGCTATTTTCAATGCGCTAACCGTAATAAATATTCAGTCGCAGTTGATATTGCAAGTGTAAAAGGACAAGAGATTATTCAGGAAATTGCTAAAACTGCTGATGTCGTAATTGAAAACTATAAGGCAGGCTCATTGGCAAAATATGGTCTAGACTATGCCAGTCTAAGTAGGTTAAATCCAAAGCTGGTATATTGTTCAATTACAGGCTTTGGTCAAGATGGACCACGTGCCGAAGAGCCGGGTTATGATTTTATTATCCAAGGCATGTCAGGTTTGATGAGCATAACTGGTGAAAGAGATGGAGAACCATGTGCAGGTGCACAAAAAGTTGGAGTAGCCGTAGTAGATATTCAGACCGGACTCTATTCAACTATTGCCATACAGGCAGCCTTACTGGCACGCCAGCACACAGGACGAGGACAATATATTGATATGTCTTTACTGGATGTACAGGTGGCCACATTGGCTAATCAGGGTATGAATTATTTAACGTCAGGTGTGGCACCAAAACGAATGGGAAATAATCATCCCAATATCGTTCCCTATCAAACTTTTAAAGCCAAAGATAAAGAATTTATTATTGCTTGCGGTAATGATAAGCAGTTCAAGGATCTATGTATAGCTATTAATTTACCTGAACTTTTAGAGGATAAAAAATTCCAGCGTAATCAGGATCGGGTGAAACATCGCGATGAACTTATTCCTTTATTGTCAGAATATTTTCTCGCAAAAAATGCCAAAGACTGGGTCGATGCCATACATGCAGTAAAAGTACCGGTAGGCATAATTAATTCGATAAAGGATGCGCTGGCTGAACCACAGATTAAGTATCGGGAGATGGTGGTTAATATTCCACATATGCTAAATGATCAGTTCAAAGTTATTGCTTCGCCAATCAAACTTTCGGACACGCCGGTAGAATATCGACATGCACCGCCACAGTTGGGTGAACATACCGGTTTAATCTTATCTAGGTTTAAAAATTCTGAGGAATTAGCTGTATTAAAAAATGAAGGCATTATTGATGGTACAATTCATAACTTAGTTGAAGATTCAGTAGTCTAACCCTGCGTCATTTTCTTACTCCAATTACACTCCTTTGCCGAAGTGATGTTTGACTTTGGCATTTTTTATATCTCTATGTTTGCAAGAATTCATCTAAAGCTTGAGTGAAAATAGTCACATCCCGGTTGACGCGGTATGATAGACAGATTCAGTCATTGGAACAGATTATGAAAATTGTCGCAGATGAAAATCTGGCATTTACCGATTATTTCTTTGCAGAATTTGGTGATATTCAGCATCGTGCAGGAAGAACTCTCACTGCGGAAGATGTAAAAGATGCCGAGGCTTTATTGGTTCGTTCCGTGACCAAAGTCAATGCAGCACTCGTACAGGACAGTAAGATTAAATTTGTTGGCAGTGCCACTATTGGTACAGATCATCTGGACATTGCTGCACTAGAACAACAGAACATTCGCTGGAGCAATGCACCCGGTTGTAATGCACAGGCGGTGGCTGAATATGTGATTACGGCTTTATTGCATTTACAACTCCAATTGATTAATGCAAATAAAGAATTCACCTTGGGTATTGTGGGTCTAGGAAATGTCGGTTCACGTTTGGCAACAATGGCCAAATTGCTGGGTTGGAATGTGATTGCCTACGATCCCTTTGTGCAACGTGATCAGGTTCATCAGGTTGAATTTGAAGAATTGCTAAAAGCAGCAGATGCCATTTCCATTCATGTGCCTTTAACCAAAACAGGTCAGCATCCGACTTATCATTTAATTAATGCTAATGCTCTTGGACAAATGAAGCCGGAAGCCATTTTAATTAATTCAGCGCGTGGGCCAGTTGTTGAAGAAGCAGCATTAATTGCTGATATTCAGACAACTCAACGTCAGGTTGTACTGGATGTCTTTGAGCATGAACCGGAAATTTCTGAACAGCTGCTGAATCTGATTACCTTGGTGACGCCACATATTGCAGGTTATAGTCTGGAAGGTAAGGCACGCGGTACTCAAATGATTTACGAGGCATTTTGCCAGACTTTTGGCTTTGAGATTAATAAGCAGTTTGAAAGCCAATTGCCTGTCTGTGAGCAGCTTTTCCAGAATCAGGATTTAAAACTGGCGCTACAACAGCATTTAACCCAGATCTATGATATCGCCCGTGATGATGCCAATCTGCGTGCTTGTTTAAAAGATGGCAAAGTCGATCAGAAAGCATTTGATCATTTACGCAAGACTTATCCTTTACGCCGTGAATGGGCCGCTCATGGAGGGCCAAAGGCATGAGTCAAACAGTATCTTATCAACCGACCTGCGACTTAAAAGCCATTAAAGCACGTGCCCACATGTATGCCCAGCTCCGTCAATTTTTTGCTGAACGTGACGTGCTGGAAGTGGAAACCCCGATTTTATCTCAGGCTGGTGTGACCGATGTGCATCTGGCTTCGATTCAGGCCCAGCGTCATGTCATGGGTAAGCTCAGCACACATTATCTACAGACCTCACCTGAATTTGCCATGAAACGTTTATTGGCCAGTGGCAGTGGGCCGATTTACCAGATATGTAAAGTATTTCGGGATGATGAACACGGCCGCAAGCACAATAGTGAATTCAGCATGCTGGAATGGTATCGACCAGGCCTTAGTCTGAAAGATCTGATGTTTGAAGTGACGAATCTGTTAAATGTGACACTTAAGGCCCGTTTTGGGGAAATCCGTCCCACTGTGCTCAGCTATAAACATGCCTTTATGGATCGCTTGGATCTCAATCCTTTACAGGCCACTTTGCAGCAACTCAAAGATTGTTGTCGCCGGGTAGGTCTCAATCTGGACTTGGGTGATGACCGTTTAGGATATATCGACCTTTTATTCTCGCATATGGTCGAGCCAAGCCTAGGGTTCGATACGGCTGTATTTCTGACAGATTTTCCACCGGAACTGGCATCATTGGCTAAAACCAGAATCGATGAAGATGGGGAGCTGGTTGCAGCCCGTTTTGAGCTGTATATCGAAGGGCTGGAACTGGCCAATGCTTATGATGAGCTGATTGATGCTGAAGTTTTACGTTCCCGCTTTGAAGCAGATAATGCAGAACGGGCAGCGCTTGGCTTGCATGTCATGCCGATTGATGAGTATTTGCTGGCGGCATTGCCACAAATGCCGGAATGTTCAGGTATTGCCCTAGGTCTTGATCGCTTGCTGATGATTGCAACCAATCAGATGAAATTGGAAAAAGTGATTACTTTCCCTGCTGAAATTTCATAAATTAAATCCACGATTGATCAGCTGGTTACGACTGGCTGATCACTCCAGATGCTTACGAAATCCAATACTGTAATTGTCAAATCTCAGTCCTTGATAAAAGGCATGCGCAGGATGACGTTCTTCGCGTTTTCCGCTGTTGAGCTGAATCATCTTGAAGCCTTGCTCTTTTGCAATCTGTTCAATAGCAGCCATCAGTTGCTTGCCAATACCTTTTCCACGATGGGCCTGATCAATTACAAAAGCCTGAATCCTTAAATATCCACCGTCAAATTCCCAAGTGTATTCCTGAATAAAACCGGCATAGCCGATCACATGTGAATCCTGTTTTATAACCAGTGTCTGATAATGACTGTCTTGATGGAGATACTCCCAACGCTGTTTGATTTTTTCCAGCGTAGAGGGATAGCCAAGCTGAATCGTGAGTTGATGAACATCATGCAGGTCTCTTTCAAGATCCAGTTGACGGATGAGATAAGTCATTAGACATGTTCTTAGCTAAAAATAATATCAATCATAATCAATATTTACTTTCCTTAAGTGTTGAAATTACACGATAGCTTCAAAGAATTATTGCTATTTATATAGAAAATCGAGATGAGTAAGATTTAAGATATTAAAAGGCTCCCGAAGGAGCCTGATGTTTAAAGTATGGCACTATGCTGTTCTTTCAGTTCTGCCAGAGCGGCAATCCGTCGTTCAATTAGCATCTCACCAATATCCGGACCTTGAATTTCTGGTGGCAAATCTTGAGCTTTAATACTGCGAACCACCTGCATGGCATCCAGCACATATTGAGCCTGAGGATAAGCACGATTTTCCAACCCCAAGCGGCCGCGAGAGTCACATTCACAGGCCTGTACAAACGCTTCAACACGTTCAGGACGACGCAATACATCCAGACGCTGTAATAAACGCCATAAAGTGCCAGGTTTTAAGTTAAAAGCCTGATGGCATTTTAAGTGTTCTTTACAGACCGCCAATGCCAGCTGTTTGGTATGAGTCGGAACTCTTAAACGTTCACACAGCTCATTTACCGGTTTGATCCCACGTTCTTCATGCATGATATGGCGTGGCAATTCTTCCACAGGGGTTAATGCCTTACCCAGGTCATGAACCAGAACCGCAAAACGCACATCCAGACTATAATTTTGGCGGCAGGCTTGCTGTAAAGACATCATGGTATGAATACCACAGTCAATTTCCGGATGATATTCAGGACGTTGCGGAATGCCATATAAGGCATCCAGTTCCGGGAACAGTACTTTTAAAGCACCACAACTACGTAATACTTCAAAATACACATCTGCATCCTGTTCCATCAGTGCGCGTGTGGTTTCTTTCCAGACCCGCTCAGGTGTCAATGCATTAAGCTCGCCCGATTCCGCCAGCTGCTTCATCAGTACCAACGTTTCTTCTGCGATGCTAAAACCCTGATGTTGATAACGCGCAGCAAAGCGGGCAATCCTTAAAACACGTAAAGGATCTTCGACAAAAGCTTCTGATACATGACGCAGTACACGATCAGCCAGATCTTTTTGACCGCCATAAGGATCATAAATCTTGCCTGAATCATCCATGGCCATGGCATTGATGGTCAAGTCACGGCGGATCAGATCCTCTTCCAAGGTAACATTAATATCGGTATAAAATTCGAAACCATGATAACCATAGCCAGACTTGCGTTCGGTGCGTGCCAGAGCATATTCGTCTTTGGTTTCAGGGTGAAGAAAAACAGGGAAGTCCTTGCCAACAGGTTGAAAACCTTCAGCAAGCAATTGTTCCGGCGTCGCGCCGACAACCACATAATCTTTTTCGTGATAGGGGTGTCCAAGTAAATGATCCCGAACTGCACCGCCTACTAAATAAACTTGCATGAAAAAACCTCTATTCTTACAAGCATCATGCTACAGAATAGAGGTTTTCTCAAGTCAAGAAGTTACGCTAATGCGTACATTCCTTAGAGCGCGTTTTTTTCTGCTTCCTGAATTTCAGCGACAGTTAACGCAGTCATATTCACTACGCGACGAGTCGTTGCAGTTGGTGTCAAGATATGAACAGGTTTCGCAGCACCAAGCAGGATAGGACCAATGGTCACGTTGTTACCTGAAGTTGCTTTTAACAGGTTAAACGAAATATTGGCTGCATCCAGATTTGGCATGATCAGCAAGTTTGCAGAACCTTTGAAACGAGAGTTCGGGAATGCAAACTGACGGATATTTTCGTCCAGTGCTGCATCACCATGCATTTCACCTTCAACTTCAAGCTCAGGTGCAGTTTCAGAAAGGATTTCATATACACGGCGCATTTTTTGTGCGCTGGCATCGTGCTGGTCTGAACCGAAGCTAGAGTGAGAAAGTAGGGCAACACGCGGTGTAATACCGAAACGACGTACTTCTTCAGCAGCCAGAATCGTCATCTCAGCAAGCTGTTCAGCCGTTGGATTACGGTTGATGTAGGTATCTGCGATGAACAGGTTACGCTCTTCCAGCATTAATGCGTTTAAGGTGAAGAAGGTATTATGGCCATCCTGTTTGCCGATGACATTGCTGACAAAGTCCAGATGGATGTCGTAGCTTGAGTACGTACCACATAACATACCGTCCGCTATGCCATGACGTACCAGCATCGCAGCGATCAGGGTAGAGCGGCGACGCGCTTCACGATGTGCATATTCAGGCGTTACACCTTTACGTTGCATCAGGTTGTAATAGTCGTCTGCAAATTTTTCGTAATCCGGGTTCTTTTCCTGATCCACGATGGTGATGTTGACACCATCTTCAAGACGTAAGCCCAATTTCTTGATATTGGCTTCGATGACTGCTGGACGACCCACCAGAATCGGTTTTGCCAAGCCTTCATCCACTGCAATTTGTGCAGCACGAAGTACGCGCAGGTCTTCACCTTCTGCATAAGCGATACGTTTAGGATCTGTTTTAGCTTGTGCAAAGATTGGTTTCATCATGAAGGCTGAGTTATACACAAACTCAGACAAACGTTGACGATATGCCGAGAAATCCTGAATCGGACGAGTCGCCACGCCAGAATCCATTGCAGCTTGTGCAACTGCAGGCGCAATTTCCAGAATCAGGCGTTGATCCAGTGGACCAGGAATCAGGTAATCACGGCCGAAAGAAGCTGATTTTTCACCATAAGATGCAGCATCTGCTTCTACGTGTGCCATACGTGCAATCGCGTGTACGCAGGCAATTTTCATCTCTTCATTAATGGTGGTTGCACCAACGTCTAATGCACCACGGAAGATATAAGGGAAGCACAGTGCATTGTTTACCTGGTTTGGATAGTCAGAACGGCCAGTTGCCATGATCACGTCATCACGAACTTCGTGTGCATGTTCAGGCAGAATTTCTGGATCTGGGTTCGCCAAGGCAAAGATAATTGGATCTTTGGCCATCAGTTTCACCATTTCTTTGGTGAGAATACCGGCTGCAGAAAGACCCAGGAACATATCTGCACCTGCAATCACGTCACCGATCTGAGAGGCATCAATGTCTTGTACATATGCTTTTTTAGATTCGTCCAGACCTTCACGTTTAGTTGTCAATAAACCACGTGAGTCAGCAACGATGATATTTTCTTTTTTCACGCCAAGGGCACAAAGCAAGTTCAAGCAAGACAGGGCAGCAGCACCGGCACCTGAAGCAATGATCTTGATTTCATTAATTTTTTTGCCGTTTAATTGCAAAGCATTAAGAAGAGCAGAACCTACAATGATTGAAGTACCATGTTGGTCATCGTGGAACACAGGAATTTTCATGCGTTCACGAAGTTTCTGCTCAATGTAGAAACATTCTGGAGCCTTGATATCTTCCAGGTTGATCCCGCCAAAAGTGGGTTCTAGAGAAGCGACAATATCAACAATCTTGTCGGGATCATTTTCAGCAATTTCGATATCGAATACATCAACACCCGCAAATTTTTTGAACAGTACGCCTTTACCTTCCATGACCGGTTTAGACGCCAATGGGCCAATATTACCCAAACCAAGAACTGCTGTACCGTTACTGACCACTGCAACCAGGTTACCGCGTGCGGTATACAGTGCAGCTGTTGAAGGATCGCGTTCAATCTCAAGACATGGTGCGGCAACGCCAGGCGAGTAAGCAAGGGCTAAGTCACGTTGGTTGACCAATTGTTTGCTTGGTGTAACGCTGATTTTTCCTGGAGTAGGGAATTCGTGATAGTAAAGAGCCTGCTGCTTTAAAGATTGTTCGTCCATCTGTATCTCTATCGTTGTAAAGATTACCCAGAAAGCGGGTAAAAAATTGCATTTATAGCTCTGAATATAACATTTGTTAAGCACTTAGCCCAGTCAAAGTCGACCATTTTTGCGACAATATTATTCGAGGTAGATATAGACTTAGACTTGATATATATAAGTTTCAGCGACGCGATTCTGTTCTAAATATGCAGTTGCTTCCAGTTCAGACAATGGCTTGGAGAAGAAGTAACCTTGGGCAATATCACAATCTAAATCACGTAGATATTGCAGCTGTTCTTCAGTTTCAATACCTTCAGCGACGACAGTCATGCCCATGGCTTTACCCATCGCGACCATGGCACTGACAATCGCTTCCTGTTTATGTTCGCCAATTTTAGAGACAAAACGGCGGTCAATTTTGAGAATGTCAATAGGAAAATCGGCAAGATAGGATAAAGAAGAATAACCAGTTCCAAAGTCATCTAGCGAGATATTAATCTGGCGCTGCTTGATCTGGTTCAGCAGATTTTTGACAGATTCAGAGTTTTCAATCAGTGAAGATTCAGTAATTTCCAATTCCAGACTGGTGCCAGAAATCTGGTTTTCGGTAATGGCCTGATCCAGATCATCGAGTAACTGACCACGACGCAGTTGCTGCGCCACGATATTCACAGAGACACAGATATTATGAAAGCCAAGATCATTCCATTCACGAATCTGTTTAGCAGTTTGCTGAATCACCAAACGACCGATCTCGGAAATCAGGCTGGTCTGTTCCGCTAAAGGAATAAACAGGTCAGGTGGGATAATACCTTTCTCTGGATGTTTCCAGCGCACTAAAGCTTCAAAGCCATAAATGTGCTGGTCATTGAAATTAATTTTTGGTTGATAGTAGACTACCAGTTCACCATTCTGGATGGCTTTACGCAGATCGCGTTCAATGAAAATTCCTTGCTCTAGCAAAGCTGTATTTTCATTGGAGTAGAAATGGATAGTATTCCCGCCGAGATTTTTGGCTTCACTCAGCGCCTGTTCAGCACAGTTATTCAAATAATCTAGCTGACGGCCATGATCCGGATAGAAAGCCACGCCCATCGATAGGGTAATCACATAATCTTGTCCAAAAATATGGAAAGGAGCTTGGAAGGCTTCAGCAATTCGTTGACAGTGTTCCTGTACAGACGGGCGAATATGCGAGATTTCATACAGAATCGCAAAATCGTCACCATTTAGATGGGCCACAAACAGGGCTTCAGCATTGGTCAGACGTAAGCGTTGTGCCACCTGACGCAACAGCTCATCACCACCATTATTAGACAGGTATTCATTCAATGGACGGAAACGGTCGATATTGAGTCGGATCACCGCCATTTTCTTGATGGAATCTTTTTGTGTCATCAGATACTGATGCAACTGGTAGTTATAGTAAAAACGGTTTGGCAAATCAGTTAGCGTGTCATAATTTTCCAGATAAGACAGGCGCTGTTCCTGTAATTTACGCTCAGTCAGATCGGAAACAATGCCGATGTAGTGGGTGATACGACCTTCCTCATCAGTAATCGCATTGATATGTAACCAGAGTGGCATCTCTTTGCCAGACAGGAATTTTTCACTCAGTTCGCCATCAAAGGAACCGATTTTCACGACTTGCTTGATGATGTTGGAATGAATAGTGTGCTGCTGTGACTTATGACTCGCGGTGATATCAAATAGATATTTACCCAAGATGTCATTACGTTCAAAACCGGACAAATTTTCGAAATAAGGATTTACTTCGATATAACGTAATTCATCATTTAGGATGAAGATTCCTTCAGCCGCCTGCTCGATCACACTGGCTGCCAGTTTCAGGCGTTCTTGAGAGCTACGTTCCTGCTGAATATCACGCAAAATTCCGACCATGCGTAAAGGGCGGTGAGTTTCAGGATCGCGACTGATCACCCGGCCTACATCATGTACCCAGCTCCAGACTCCCGGTGCTTGCTGAATCCGGTAAGTTACTTCATAGCGCTCAGTTTTCCCACGCAAATGCTGTTTCATATTGCTTTTGAACGCAGCCAGATCATCAGGATGAATCATACGCTGTAACTGTAAATGATGTTCGCTGGATTTCCGTTGTACTTTCTCATCTTTATGATTGGTCAGCAAAATACTGCGGTCTTTGATATTCCAGTCCCATGGACGGATACCGGCGATTTCATGAGTCAGTTCAAGGTTTTGCTGCTGGTTTTTCAGATCAATATTAATCTGTTCAATATCATAGGTACGTTCACGAACTTTCTGTTCCAGTAGCTGGTTGCTGAGTTGTAGCTCCAGTTTAATATCTTTGGATTTATTGACTTCAGTTTGTAGCTGTTTGCATAGCTCATCAGTCCAGGCGACCTGCTGTTCGGCATTACTCACCAGCAATTCATTTTCTGCATAAAGGCGGGAAGTACGGGTATGAATACGATAGGTACTATTGGCACAGAGCAGGATCACAATGACTGCAAAATTTAGTGCCAGGCCAAAGACCGGATTGGCACCCGAGATATGAAAAAACTGAAAGAGTAAAAAGGGTACCAATGAAGGTAAAAATACCAGTGAAAAGTAACTGAGCTTCTGGGTTAAATAAGTCAGACCAAAAGCCTGAGTCACGATTAATAGCAAAGCCGAAAGAGTGAGTGCTTCTATTTCATCAAAATTGATATTGGCCTGCGGTAGGTAATAATAAATCAGAGAAATACCAGAAGCGATACAGCAACCTACCGCAAGGCTCTGGATCTGTAACCAGTAATGTGCATTTTTCAGTTGATATTGTTCAGGCTTAAAATACAGGGTATTGATGAGCCAGCACATACTAACGGTAATTTCAGTCAGGATAAACCAGAGATTAAAGTAACTATTCGATGAGCTATATTGAATGTGATAAACACAGAAAATATAGAGGCAAATAATCATGATACTTAACAGAAAATATCGGCTATGTCGAAGCGTGTTCGCAATCTGAGCACGATGCAAGTGCTCTTTGATATAAGCCTCTTGATTATCAATCATATAATTAAGTGCCTTGTATTCGTCCTGAACGGTTTTTATCCTAGATTTTAATTTTTATTCAAGCCTGAATGATTCTTAAATCAATCAATATGTGTTTCATTATTATTGACTCAAGAGTAGAGTGCTTATAAATAAAAATCAATAAAATTAATAACTAAATTTTACAATTTTGACCGCTTAAATAGTGTAATTCAAAATTGAGAGAGCAACGACAGGAGCAGTTTCGGTACGCAGGACACGTTCACCAATACACCAATTGACAAAGCCTTGAGCATTCGCCGCTAGGATTTCTGCTTCACTCAAGCCGCCTTCAGGGCCAATCAGCAAAGCAATATCCGGCGTGGCATTCGCCAGTACATCAATTTCTTCTTTATTTGGCGCTAGCACTAGTTTGGTAGTAGGAAGATCGGTTTCCAGCCATTTTTCAAGTGACATTGGCGCTAAAATTTTAGGAACAATATTCAGACCACACTGTTCACAGGCGGCAATGGCTACACCTTGCCAGTGATCCAGTTTCTTTTGGTCGCGATCATATTTCAGGCGCATTTCACAGCGTTCAGAGGTTAAAAGCTGAATTTCAGATACACCCAGTTCGACCGCCTTCTGGATCGCATAATCCATGCGGTCACCTTTACTCATGACCTGGCCAAGCAAAGCTTTAAATTTTGGTGTGCGATCAGTAGGGTTATAACTATTGACCTGTACAGCAGCCGACTTTTTGGAAACTTCAACCAATTCAACTTCATATTCACCACCTTGTCCATTAAACAGGGTGGCTTTTTCGCTGACTTGAGCACGTAAAACTTTAACCCAATGATGAAACACTGTTTCAGTCAGTTCTACAGTGGTATCTACTGCTAAATCAGCTTCAATAAAAAAACGCGGCATTAAAGTTTTACTCTCAAATCAGGTATTTTACTTATGCAAGACCGAGGTCTTTAACAAGTTGACGGGTTGGATCAGTGGTATTCATGGTATAGAAGTGCAAGCTTGGTGCACCGCCAGCAATCAGGCGTTCGCAGAATTTCACCACGACTTCATGACCAAAGGCTTTAATGCTTGCAGTGTCATCACCATAAGTTGCCAGTTGCTTGCGAATCCAGCGTGGGATTTCTGCGCCTGTACCATCTGCGAAGCGAATCAGGTTGCTGGCATTGGTAATCGGCATAATACCCGGCGCAACCGGACTATCGATTCCAGCTTTCTGGATACGGTCTACAAAGTAGAAGTATGCATCTGGATTAAAGAAGAACTGGGTCAATGCAGCATTAGCGCCAGCATTTACTTTATCCACAAAGTGCTGAATGTCTTTATCAAAGCTGTCTGCTTGTGGATGCATTTCAGGATAAGCCGCAACTTCAATATGAAAATGGTCACCAGAATGTTCACGGATAAAGCGAACCAGATCCTGTGCATAAGGCAATTCACCTAGGCCCACCTGACCAGATGGCAAGTCACCACGCAGCGCGACAATACGATCAATCCCTTGAGATTTATACAAATCAAGCAATTCAGCAATACGCGCTTTATCATCGCCGATACAAGACAGGTGAGGGGCAACAGGTGTGCCTTTACCGTTAAAATCATTGATCGTAGATAAAGTGCGTTCGCGTGTTGAACCACCCGCGCCATACGTCACAGAAAAGAATTCTGGATTCAACAGTTGTAGTTCTTGATGTACGGTTTTAAGTTTTTCTGCACCCGCATCAGTTTTGGTCGGGAAAAACTCAAAAGAAATTGGAATCTGTTTAGACATGTTCAAATCCTTTTTATAAATACCTTTTACTTATCACCCTCTCCCTGACCTCTCCCAAAGGGAGAGGAGAATTCATTACTGAATTATGCAGGGTTTAAGCCCATATTTTTTCACTTGAAGTCATTAAAACTTCATTGAAAATAATTTGGATGGTTACCCTCTCCCTAAGGGAGAGGGATGGGTGAGGGGTATTAATATTTATAAGCATCAGACTTGAATGGACCTTCAACAGGTACGCCTAGGTAGTCTGCTTGTTCTGGAGTCAATTGAGTCAGAACACCACCAAAACCGGCAACCATTGCAGCAGCAACTTCTTCGTCTAATTTCTTAGGAAGTAGTTCTACACGAATCGCTGCTTGTTTTTGGTCTTCTGGAAGATCCGCAAATTTTTCAGCGAACAGGTGCATTTGACCTAGAACCTGGTTTGCAAAAGAACCGTCCATCACACGTGATGGGTGACCAGTTGCGTTACCCAGGTTCACCAGACGACCTTCAGAAAGCAGGATCAGGTAATCGTTTTCATTTTCTGAACGATATACTTGGTGTACTTGAGGTTTCACTTCAACCCATTTGTAACCACGTAAGTAGTTAGTATCGATTTCAGTGTCGAAGTGACCGATGTTACAAACTACTGCACCAGCTTTTAGTGTATCTAGCATCGCAGCGTCACATACGTGGTAGTTACCAGTTGTAGTCACGATCAGGTCGGTATTTTGAAGAAGATCAACGTTCACATCTTCTTTTTTGCCAGTTTGAACGCCGTTTTTGTACGGAGAAACCACTTCATAACCGTCCATGCATGCTTGCATCGCACAGATTGGATCGATTTCAGAAACACGTACGATCATGCCTTCTTGACGAAGAGACTGAGCAGAACCTTTACCTACGTCACCATAGCCGATCACTAATGCACGACGACCAGAAAGCAGCATGTCAGTTGCACGTTTGATCGCATCATTTAGAGAGTGACGGCAACCGTATTTATTGTCGTTTTTAGACTTGGTTACTGAATCGTTGACGTTGATCGCAGGAACTTTCAGAGAGCCGTCTTTCCACATTTCCAGAAGACGTGCTACACCTGTAGTTGTTTCTTCAGTAATACCGTGGATTTTTGCAATCAGTTCAGGATATTTTTCATGAACAACAGCAGTTAAGTCACCACCATCATCCAGAATCATGTTGGCATCCCAAGGTTTGCCGTTCACATTGATCTGTTGCTCAAGACACCACATGTATTCTTCTTCTGTTTCGCCTTTCCATGCAAATACAGGAATACCGCGAGCAGCGATTGCAGCAGCAGCATGGTCTTGAGTAGAGAAGATGTTACAAGAAGTCCAGCGAACTTCAGCGCCTAATTCAACCAGAGTTTCAATTAAAACCGCAGTTTGAATAGTCATGTGGATACAGCCAAGGATTTTGGCACCAGCAAGCGGTTTAGCAGCTGAGTAGCGCTTACGCAGACCCATTAGGGCTGGCATCTCAGCTTCTGCAAGTTTAATTTCTTTACGGCCGTAGTCAGCTAGGGAAATATCAGCAACTTTATAATCTGTAAATGAAGCATTAACCGCGTTCATCACGATCTCCTTATAAAAAACAATAATTGATCATTCAGTTCGCGGATGCCGTTGTTGGTCTGCTTAGAAAAAGACAGACCGATCGTCGAGCCTGGCGCTTTTACATTTCGTACCTGTAAAACGTCGCAGCATCCCTCGACTAGCGAAGTATTGTACTTGGAAATTAATTTGGTTCCAATCCGAAATTGTTTAATATCTGACTAATAAGAAAATTTTGAAAATATTTTGAGAAATAACCTGGTATTTGAAAACTGAAATAAAGTTTTATTCTCGTAAAAAAGCCCATCATCTAATGGGCTTGTTATTTATTCTATGTCCTGCTCAATTTCATCTGCTTTCTTAGTCCAGTAATCTGCCTGTAGGTCATCAACGACCACGCCAAGACCATTGGCATAAATAAAGGCAAGATCACGCATGGCTTGAACTTCGCCCCATTCAGCTGCTTGCTTTACAAGAGCAATGGATTTTTCAACATCTTTTTCGACCACATCACCACGACGGTAAAAGCCAGCCAGTTCTAAAGTCGCTGCAGGGTGTTTCTCGAAATTGGCTTTGCTCAACCAGTAATAGGCTAACTCAAAGTGAGCTTTGGAATCGTCAGGGTCTTCCTCAGCAATCTCTTTGGCATAAACCGTATAACCCTCACCGAGCCAGTACATGGCTTCAACCCAGCCACCATTGGCTGCTTTCAATGCCCACTCTTCGGCCAGCATGATGTCTTCGTCATGCTCGCTCTGCATATATAGTTCGGCAAGCTCAAATTGGGCTTCAGCATTGCCTGCCAGTGCGCGGTTTGCCAGCGTGGCAGGGGGAGAAACATTCTCAGTCATGTCAGTATCTCAAATATCTTTGTATCTAGATTAAAAGGTTCAAAATAAAAAAGCCAATCTGAAAACTGGCTTTTGTATAAAAGTCGACTGATAGCGCTTAAAACACGCAAGCTAAGCTATTTGTTTAAGAGAATAACAATAGACTTCTTGCGTTAGTCAAAATTTAAACAGCCCAAAGCTACATTTTATAAGGTTTTAGCCAATTCAAAAATTAGGTAAAACGATACTTTCGCAACAGGTCTAATAAAACGAATAGAAAGAGAACAAGAATAAATTTAAATAATTTTCAATGATTCAGAAAGCAAAACAGCGGCCCGAAAGCCGCTGTTGATATACGATTAATGAGATAAAAACTTAGTCTTGCTGGATTCCTGCAACCACCCAATCTTGCTGAGAGCCGGCAGGTTTGACAAAGTGCCAGATTTCAGCAAACGGTTGAGGTTGGCTATTCAGGTCTTCACTTACAGTACCAGTGAAGCGTACGCTTACTACATATTGACCATTTTCAGTCGATGAATCCACAACCATTGCATTCAGGTTAGAGAACTCAGCTACGTCCTGATCCTGATTTGCCATAATGTCGTTATACATCGACTGGTAAAGATCAGGGGTCAGGTAACGTTTAATTTCTGAAATGTTGCTCGCCGTATTCATTGACTGAATGTGGTTGAAACGTTGACGTGCCACACGTAAGAAAGTCGCAGGTTCTGTACCATCTGGAAGCTGGTTGCCGCTATTGGTATAGGCTGCACCAAATGGCGCGTTATTTACCGGAGCTGAACCAAACGGAGCATTTGTGCTTGGCGTGCTACCACCTACGTTCTGACCAAAAATATTGGTGTTGTCACCACCGCGAGGAGGTGTCTGACCAAATGGTGCTGAATGACCAGCACCACTATTTGGAGCGTATGGATTAGAAGCTACTTTTTTTTTTGCGCCCATCTTACGGAAAATGAAGAAGGCAACAGCGGCAGCAAGTAAAATCCAGATCCAGCCAGGAATACCACCTTTTTCCTCTTGTTGCTGTTGAGCTGCTTGAGCTTCAGAAGCCGCTTGTACTTCTTTGTCATCAGCCAGCGCATTGGCAGCAACTGCACCCACGGCAGCACCGGCTACACCGGCAGCAACCATACTACCTACGCCTGGGCCAGATCTTTGCTGAGTTGCAGCACCAGCGGCTGGAGCCTGTTGTGCTGGCGCAGCTTGACGAGGTTGTTGATAAGATTGAGTAGGCACAGCAGAACGTTGCATACCATGGCTTTTACCGCCACCGGCACGTTTTGCTTCAGCAGTTAAAGGAGCAACCAGTAATGCTGCTGTTAAAAGACCTGCAATCAAACCACGCTGTCGAACTTCCATTCAATTTTCCTATGTGAAAAAAACTTATTTGAATACTCTATTTATATAGGCTTTATAGGGGATTTCAATCAAAAATGTGTATTTTTTTAGGCTTTTCGCAAGATTTATCGATTAAAACTAATTGAGTTCGTCACTTAGGCTCATAGCTTCACTCAGGGCTTCATGCAATCGGGCTACAGCAATGACCTGCACGCCGGGAATCGGTTTTTGCGGTGCATTGGCACGCGGCAAAATAATATATTTAAAACCGTGTTTGACGGCTTCTTTCAGACGTTCCTGACCATTCGGTACCGGACGAATTTCGCCAGATAGGCCAACTTCACCAAAAACAGCCAGTTGCTGAGGCAAGGCTTTGGTCCGGATACTGGATGCACAGGCTAAAAGTACAGCCAAGTCAGAACCGGTTTCAGTAATCTTTAAACCACCGACGATATTGACATAGACATCCTGACCAGAAGTTTGTACGCCACCATGACGGTGCATTACGGCAAGCAGCATATTCAGACGGTTTTGTTCTAGACCCAAGGCTACACGGCGTGGCTGGCCATGGGCATCATCGACCAAAGCCTGAACTTCAACCAGGAGTGGACGAGTCCCTTCGCGGCTAATCATGACGATGGAACCTGGAATCGCTTCATCATAACGACTGAGGAATATGGCAGATGGATTGGCCACTTCACGCAGACCTTTATCGGTCATGCCAAAGACGCCAAGTTCATTGACTGCACCGAAACGGTTTTTGACTGCGCGGATCATGCGATAACGAGAATCCGACTGGCCTTCAAAATACAGCACACAGTCCACCATATGTTCCAGTACACGTGGACCTGCTAAGGCACCTTCTTTAGTTACATGACCGACAATAAACAGGGCAGTGCCGCTATTTTTGGCGAAACGGGTCAATAGGGCGGCAGACTCACGGATCTGTGAGACTCCACCTGGCGCAGACTGCAAGGTTTCGGTATATAAAGTCTGAATCGAGTCCAGAATCGCAACAGCAGGACGTTCCTGTGCAAGCACCTCGCAAATGCGTTCCACACAGGTTTCTGCCATGACTTTTAACTGGTCGGTTGGTAAATCTAGACGCTGGGCGCGTAATGCCACCTGAGACAGGGATTCTTCACCTGTGACATACAGGGCTGAGCTATTACCCGCTGCCATGTGAGTTGCGGTTTGCAATAAGATAGTTGACTTACCAATCCCCGGGTCACCACCAATCAGCACCACAGAACCTGTGACCAGACCACCGCCTAAGACTCGGTCAAACTCACCAATCCCTGTTTGCAATCGGGTTTCATGTGAAACGGAGACTTTATTTAAAGTGGTAATCGCAGCTGCCTGACCGGCATATCCGCCAATTTTTGGCTGAGCACGATGTGTCGTTGCTGGCACAATACTGACTTCTACCAGACTGTTCCATTCTCCACATTCAGAACACTGACCCGCCCATTTGGGATGGTCTGCTCCACATTGTTCACAACGGTACACACTTTTTGCTTTAGCCATAATTTCCGAAAATAAATATTGGGAATGGGGGCTACAGCATAGCGGTGAATGAGACTGAAAACCAAGACCTTTAGCTGAAAAAGTTAGTGATTTACGTCAGCATATGACGCATATGAATTTACCTTTCTACATGAAAGTGAAATACCTTCTATAATGAGAAAATTCATCGCGGGTACAGGAAACCTGACATGCCACAACTTTTAAAACATATCGATGCGATCGCACGTGAAAAAGACCGTGATGTATTATTTGTACATTTTGAAAATTACGAACATGAAAATGCAGATGCCGAGTCCTATCATTTACGTCAGAACCTGATGGAATGGCTGAAGCAACGCCAAATTAACTTTGCACCCTGTATGGGCATAGAACAGCCTGGTGTGATTGAAAGTTATTCAGGTGATCTTTATATCGATGTGCCATTTGATGAAGCTCATCCGATTTACCAAATGGTCAGTGAGCATCTGGAAGATGCCGAAGGGGAAATGAAAATTCCGGGTGTTCTGTTCTTTGTATTATCTCTAGAAACTGCGCTGGAAATTGAAGCCGATCGTGAAGAGTTCTTAAATCTAAATCAAGCTCATGATGATGACGATGGATTTTCTGGCCGTGTGAACTGATATTTTTAGCAAACTTAACTAATAAAAAAGCCACGATGAACGTGGCTTTTTTATTAAGGGTTTTAAATTTTATTAATACAATTCACCTGATTTACGGCGAGCAATAAAATCTTTGGATTCTTTCACGATCACTCCAGACAGTAGCAACAGGCCGATCAAGTTTGGAATCGCCATCAAACCGTTGAAGGTATCTGCAAACAGCCAGACCAGATCTAGTGTCGCGACACAGCCAATAAATACTGACAGGATATAGATGATGCGATAAGGGAATACAAATTTCTCACCGAGCAGATAGGTTGCACATTTTTCCCCGTAGTAGCTCCAGCCTAAAATGGTGGAATAGGCGAAGAAGATAATGCCGAAGGTCACAATCCAGCCACCAACACCTGGCAGCAGTTTGTTAAATGTAGAAACGGTCAGAACAGCACCGGTTTGTCCACCAAAATCACTGCCGGCCATGATGAAGCCCATCACCAGGACAATACCGGTAATCGAACAGACAATAATCGTGTCAATAAAGGTTCCGGTCATGGAAACCAAGCCTTGACGTGCAGGATGATCGGTTTTTGCAGCAGCAGCGGCAATCGGTGCCGAACCCATACCAGCTTCATTCGAGAAGACACCACGCGCGACACCATAACGAATTGCCGCACCAATTGCACCACCTACAGCAGCTTCACCAGTAAAGGCATAGGTGAAAATCATTTTCAGTGCAGGACCCACTAAATCCAGATGGGTGAAAATAATGATCAGACCGCCCGCTACATAGCCAATCGCCATGATCGGTACGATGAAAGAGGCAGCCCTAGAAATCCACTTAATCCCGCCCAGAATTACTAGTGCAGAAAACGCAGTAATCACGATACCTGTAACCCAGGTTTCTAGACCAAAACCATTTTCTACCGCGAGTGCAACGGTGTTGGACTGAACTGAACTACCAATTCCGAAAGACGCCACAGCACCAAAGAACGCAAAGATTAGTGCCAGCCATTTCCATTTCAGGCCACGCTCAATGTAATACATTGGACCGCCAGACATTTCACCGCGTTCATTTTTAACCCGGTATTTGACGGCCAGTACACCTTCGCCATATTTGGTTGCCATTCCGAACAGGGCAGTCATCCACATCCAGAACACGGCCCCTGGGCCGCCCAGTACACAAGCGGTTGCCACACCGGCAATATTACCGGTACCGATGGTAGCTGACAGTGCGGTCATGAGTGAGCCAAATTGGGAAATATCGCCTTCATGCGAAGGGTGTTTGCCAAAAACCTGTTTAAAGGCCAGTGGTAACATGCGGAACTGCCAGAACAGCAGGCGGAAGGTCAGGAATATACCGGTCCCGACAATGAGGACCAGCATATAAGGGCCCCAGACCCAGCCACTGACGGTTTCCATGATACTTTGTAAATTTTGCATAAATTTCTTCTTATTTATCCGTGTCAGCTTTATTTGAGATGTTGATTGAAAAGCAATTGCTATGCCATGCGCGCTCATCCTAAACGCGAATATTGGCGGATTTGTATTCTATTTTTTACATAGTTTCAGCGCTTTGACAAGAAAAATCCTGTATTCATTGCGCCTTAAAACCAAGACTAAAGATAAATGAATATTGATATAAGAAAAATAAATTAACTTGCAAGATTAGTTGGAAAATACAAATGATGCGAATTTTCTTTTTGTATTCCAGGTTTTTTACGTTAATTTGTCGCGATTAAAACTCAAAGTTGAAATGAAATAATGTCAGAAAAATATAGTCACTCATCATCGGAAGATGGTGAGCTACAGCGTAGTTTGTCCAACCGGCACCTGCAGTTAATTGCCATTGGGGGTGCGATTGGCACCGGCCTGTTTATGGGTTCAGGGAAAACCATTAGCCTGGCAGGACCATCTATTCTGGTGATTTATATGATCATCGGTTTTATGGTGTTTCTGGTCATGCGCGCGTTGGGTGAATTATTATTATCCAATCTGCAATATAAATCTTTTATCGATTTTGCCACCGATCTGATCGGGCCATGGGCAGGTTATTTTGTCGGCTGGACGTACTGGTTATGCTGGATCACGATTGGTATCGCGGATTTGTCTGCCATTATCTATTACTTGCAATTCTTCAATAACGGCCTGCCATTTACTCCGGGCGAAGGCGTACTGATCAGTATTGCCTCTATTGTCTTCATTATGGGCTTGAACCTGGCAACCGTGAAACTGTTTGGTGAAATGGAATTCTGGTTTGCTTTGATCAAGATTATCGCCATTATTGTACTGATCGCTGTAGGTTTATGGATGATCTTTACTGGTTTTACTAGTGATGCAGGTACGGTCGCTTCATTTGCCCATATCTGGGATCATGGCGGTTTGTTCCCGACTGGGACTATGGGCTTCCTGGCCGGTTTCCAGATTGCGATTTTTGCCTTTGTGGGTGTAGAGCTGGTCGGTACTACGGCTGCTGAGACCAAAGATCCAGAGCGTAACTTGCCGAAAGCAGTGAACTCGATTCCGATCCGTATCATTATTTTCTATGTGCTGGCTCTGATCATTGTGATGTCAGTGACACCATGGGATCAGATCAATCCAAATGTTTCTCCGTTCGTGAATCTGTTTAGTCAGGCAGGTATTGCGGCGGCTGCAATCATCATGAACCTGGTAGTACTGTCATCAGTAATGTCATCAATGAACAGTGGGGTGTTCTCGACCAGTCGTATGCTGTTCGGTTTATCTCGTGAAGAACAGGCACCTAAAGCCTTTGGTCGTTTGAATTCGCGCGCCGTTCCAGCGAATGCTTTGTATTTCTCTGCAATTTGTTTATTGCTCGGTGCAGCATTACAGTACTTCGTGCCGAATACGGTTGAAGCATTTACCTTAGCAACGACTCTATCGACCATTCTGTTTATCTGTGTATGGCTGATCATTATCTGGAGCTACATGATCTATTACCGTACTCGTCCAGAATTGCATGCTAAATCCATATTCAAGCTGCCTGGTGGATTAGTGACTTGCTGGATCGTGATTATTTTCTTTGTCGGCATGATTGGTGTGTTATCGTTGGAAGATGATACCCGTCGTGCCTTGATGGTCAGCCCGGTCTGGTTCATTTTACTGATTATTGGATATTTAGGCTTCTATAAACAGAAACATAAATAATCCATATCAATAAAAACGTCAGCGATCTGCTGGCGTTTTTTTATGTCTGAATATACTCTCTAGCGTTTAGCGCTTTGGTCATGCGGATGATCGCGTTATACTTCATCGAAAATACTCATATAGGTGGTCAGATGCGTCAGGTCATTTGCTACATCAGTTTAATTACAGTCGGTTTTGCCTTGGTCGGTTGTGGGCAGTCGGGAGCTTTACATCTTCCAAATGATCCAAACTACGATAAACGTGCCAAGTATTTACTCTATAAAAATACTGAATCTGCACCGCAAGTATCAGATGAACAACAGGATGCGCCGGTCAAACAGCAGTTTGAAGTGCCCGCTGAATCCGATTCAACACCATCTCCTTAAGACTTTCAGAGAAAGGATACATTCATGAGTTTCACCCGCATTAATGGGGTATTGCATGCTGAGCAATGTTCACTGCAACAGCTCGCAGAGCAATTTGGCACACCACTTTATGTTTATTCAAAAGCAACTTTTGAAAAGCATTATCTGGATATGGACCGTGCTTTTAGCTTTATCGATCATCAAATCTGTTTTGCGGTAAAGTCAAACTCTAATCTTGCGGTATTGAATGTATTGGCCAAGCAGGGTGCTGGTTTCGATATCGTGACTGGCGGTGAACTGGCTCGTGTATTGAAAGCCGGTGGTGAACCTTCAAAAATCGTATTCTCAGGTCTGGGTAAATCAGAAGCAGATATTAAAAAGGCATTGGAAGTAGGCATCGCCTGTTTTAATGTCGAGTCATATGCCGAACTGGACCGTATTCAGAAAGTAGCGGCTGAACTTAATGTTAAAGCGCCAATTTCACTACGTGTGAATCCGGATGTCGATGCCAAAACCCATCCATATATTTCAACAGGCTTAAAAGAAAACAAATTTGGTATTCCATCAGATAGCGTATTTGAAACTTATCAATATGCAGCGTCATTGCCAAATCTTGAAGTTGTAGGTATTGACTGCCATATTGGTTCACAGTTGACTGAAACCCAGCCTTTTGTTGATGCGCTGGAGCGTGTCATTGTCATGATCGATAAGCTGAAAGACATGGGAATCAACTTGAAACACATCGATATCGGTGGTGGTCTGGGTGTGACATATAAAGATGAAACACCGCCATCGGTTGAAGAATATGCCAATGCCATGCGTCCTGCTTTAGAAAAACTGGGTCTGAAAGTTTATATGGAGCCGGGTCGTAGTATCTCTGCCAATGCAGGCGTGTTACTGACCAAAGTGGATTTACTGAAACCAACCAATCACCGTAACTTTGCCATCATTGATGCCGCGATGAATGACCTGATTCGTCCAGCTTTATATGAAGCATGGATGGATATTCAGTCTGTGACAACGCGTACAGATGTGGAAATAAAAGAATGGGATGTGGTGGGTGCGATCTGTGAAACTGGCGATTTTCTGGGTAAGGAACGTGAGCTTGCCATTAAAGAAAATGATGTGCTGGCAGTACTGGGTGCTGGTGCATATGGTTTCGTAATGAGTTCGAACTATAACAGTCGTGGCCGTTCTGCTGAAGTGATGGTCAATGGTGATCAGGCGCATCTGATCCGTGAACGAGAAACGATTGAATCACTTTGGGAACGTGAGCGTTTATTGCCTTAAGGAGACTGAGTAATGTTGCTTGAATTTACCAAGATGCATGGCCTGGGCAATGATTTTATGGTGGTAGACCTGATTAGCCAGCGTGCTTATCTGGATACTCTCACTATTCAGCGCTTGGCAAATCGTAACTTTGGTGTGGGTTTTGACCAGCTCTTGATTGTTGAACCGCCTGATATTCCAAGTGCAGATTTTAAATATCGTATTTTTAATGCGGATGGTTCTGAAGTTGAACAGTGCGGCAATGGTGTACGCTGTTTTGCCCGTTTCGTGCATGAACGTCAATTGACCACTAAAACCAAAATCAAGGTACAGACCAAAGCCGGAATCGTGGAACCTGAACTCGGTACCAATGGCTGGGTGCGAGTGAATATGGGTTATCCAAAATTCCTGCCTCAGGAAATTCCATTTGTGGCAGAAGAACCGGAAAATCTGTATGACATCGATCTGGCGGGTGGAGAGAAGCTGACGATTGATGTGGTCAATATGGGGAATCCACATGCAGTGACGATTGTTCCGGATGTATTGACTGCCGATGTGGCTAAGATTGGTCCACAGGTGGAATCTCATGTGCGTTTCCCGGCACGCGTTAATGCTGGATTTATGCAGATCATTGATGAAAAGCATGCTCGTTTACGTGTTTATGAGCGTGGTGTAGGCGAAACACTGGCTTGTGGTACAGGTGCCTGTGCTGCAGCAGTGTCTGGTATGCGCCGTGGTTTGTTATCTAGCAAGGTCGAAATTGAACTTGCGGGTGGTAAATTGCAGATTGAATGGAAAGAAGGTGATGTGGTCTGGATGACAGGTCCAACCGCCAATGTTTATGAAGGTCGACTGGACTTGCGCTACTTCCAGGGTTAATCCCAACATTTATTTCTCTAAAAAGCACCGCACATAGTACGGTGCTTTTTTATGATAGGATGAATTCCATATTTAATTGATATCACAACACTGCTATGAATCAGCTTGTGTTTTTACCGGGTGCATCGGGCAGCCGAGACTTTTGGCAGCCCTTGTTGGCTCATTTAAAAACAGATCAATCTACAAAAATATTGGCATATCCGGGCTTCGATGGGGTAGAACCAGATTCGACTATTCAAAATCTTCATGATCTGCAGGAATTCATCACAGAGCAGATAGAAGATGATTCAATTCTGGTTGCTCAATCTATGGGTGGAGTATTGGCAGTTGCAATTGCACTGCATCATCCACAGAAAGTCAAAGGACTGGTTTTATTGGCAACTTCAGGTGGTCTGGATCTATCCCAGTTCGGTTGTGCTGACTGGCGGATAGATTATCGCGAGCAGTTTAAAGATGTTCCTGACTGGTTTTTACAAGATCAAACCATATTTAGCCTGAAACAGTTAAGCAATCTTGAGATTCCTGTTCTACTGATCTGGGGTGACCAAGACGCTTTAAGTACCGTTCAGGTGGGGCAATGCTTAAAGCAAAATTTGAAACATGCAAATTTGCATATAATTCAAGGCGGGGATCATTTCTTTGCGGCGACTCATCCAGTACAGACCGCAGAACTGATTGAAGCCTGGCTGGAGCCAATTGAATGGAGCAAGTAATAAACCTTTCTGCAAAAGACTTGCTCGAAATCTGGCTCAAAGAACGTGAGATCCAGAACCAGTCTAAACATACCTTACAGGCCTATGAACGTGATGTGGCTGATTTTCTGGAATTCTGCGCAGTACAACAACTTGCACTCAATGATGTGGAAGCCACAGATTTACGTCAATTTCTGGCTGAAAAAGTCGAGCAGCACGGATTAAGTTCGAGTAGCTTGCAGCGGATGCTTTCTTCGATTCGCCAGTTCATGAAATGGGCAGAGCAGGCGCAGTATCTGGCATTTAATCCGGCTGATGATTTTCAGTTGAAACGTCAGTCACGTCCTTTACCGGGTATGGTCGATATTGAAACTGTGAACCAGATTCTGGACCAGCCTGCTCCAGAAACCGAAGCGCAGCAACAAATGTGGTTGAGAGATAAAGCAATTCTGGAATTACTCTATTCCAGTGGTTTACGTTTGGCAGAAATTCAGAGCTTAAGAATCAAGGATGTTGATTTTAATCGTCAGCTCCTCCGTATTACCGGTAAAGGCAATAAAACCCGGGTGGTGCCTTTTGGTTCAAAAGCCAAAGATAGTCTGATGGAATGGCTAAAAATTTATCCGCTCTGGAATGGTGATTTTGTACCTGACGCGAATGTATTTATCACCCAAAAAGGCAATCCGCTCGGTGCACGGCAAATTGAAAACCGGGTCAAGTTTCAGGCACAGCGTGCAGGGGTTAATGTTGACCTGCATCCGCATTTGTTACGGCATTGTTTTGCCAGCCATATGCTGTCGAATAGTGGTGATCTTCGTGCCGTTCAGGAAATGTTGGGGCATAGCAATTTGAGTACTACACAAATTTATACTCATATTGATTTTGATCGACTTGCGCAGATTTATGATCAGGCGCATCCGCGGGCACAGCATAAAGAATAGGAAAAATTTAAAGTTTTCTTCCGCTTGTCGGATGATTAGGATTCATGGCATAAAACTTTCATGTATCATGCTCAAAATATGACCTGAACAGACTGTTGGAAAGATATTTCACTATTGTCTTATTTTTCAAATGGCTGTTTTCGGATATAAGTATAAATAGTAATCAATTTTTAAAAGAAAATCAGCGATCTCGATACTGGAATTTTTATGGACACAGCAATTATCCCGGATATACAACAAAAGTATGCGCAGTTAAGCCCAGCTCAAAAAGACATGTTCGCGGGTTATGGTTTACGCCAGATCAAACATTTTGTTGAGATTAGCTTGCCCACTATTGAAGCCGTTCTCCCTGAAGGGGCAATCGTGCAAGGGATTAATGCAGAAGGGAAGATGCAGGCTTATAATCCTGAGACAGACCAGTATTATCTATGGATTTCTGATCTGCAATGGCAGACCACGCAGCGAGCCAGTAAAGCTGTTGACCTGAAAGAAGACGCGCTCAAAATCTGGAATATTTTCGATCTGAAGTCTTATGAACTGATTGAACTGAGTCATGTGCATCGTGACTTTTTACAAGTTTAATAAATATGAAGGATGACCAAGGTCATCCTTTTTTATTGCTAAAATATTTTATAAGTCATCCAGCGGTAACTGAAAACTTTGCTTGATGATCTGGCTGGGTAAATCTGTTTTGACACTGGTAATGCCATTTTTCTTGGTCAAATGTGTGGACTGGAATTTACGGTAACTTTCCAGATCAGGCACCACAACTTTTAACATCGCATCACATTCACCCAGAATGATATAACACTCCATCACCTGAGGCAGTTCTTTCATTGCCTCGATAAAAGTATCAATGGTTTCTGCATCCTGACCGACCAGCCAGATTCGTGAAAACAGAATCAACTGAAAACCGATTTTCTGTGAATCGACAATGGTGGTGTAATTCTGAATCACACCAGCATCTTCGAGCAACTTTACCCGACGCAGACAGGAAGAAGGGGATAGTCCAATTTCCCGCGCCAGATCATTATTCTGAATACGGCCATTGGCTTGCAAGTGATGAATGATATTTTTATCAATTCGATCAAGTTTTACTCGCACAGATTTGGAAGATATTTTCATAAATTAGAATATAATTCNNAGATACTAATTCCACTTTCCGAAGATTTAAAGGAAAAGGAAATGTCTGTATTTGCACTTTTTGCACTAACCGTGCTTCCCCTGATTTTTACACCTGGACCAGATATGCTGTTTATCCTGTCTCAAGTGATGGGTAAAGATGCAAAAGCAGGCATGATGGCAACCATCGGGATCTGTTCAGGCTATCTGGTACATTCCATTTTGGTAGCAATAGGAATCGCAGCGATTATCGTGTCTTTTCCGGTATTGTTTGAAGCGATTCGCTGGTTGGGTATTGCTTATTTGCTCTATCTGGCTTGTAACCTGTTAAAGTCAGTATTTAGTAAAAACTCAATGAAAATTGAGAAAAAATCTGCTGCTAATCCAGTGAAAAAAGGCTTCTTTACGGCCTTACTCAATCCTAAAGGCATGCTGATCTATTTTGCGATCTTGCCGCAGTTTATTGATAAAAGCGGAAATACAGTGAGCCAAGGCTTAATTCTCTCTTTTATTTTTATCGGCATGATTTTCATTGTTTATTGTGCTCTCAGCATTCTGTTCAGCAGAATTACCCGCAACACACAAATTGATGAACGTAAACAGAAATGGGTTGATGGCACCTCAGGTGGTTTACTTGCTCTTGCCGCAAGCTGGTTAATTATTAATTAAGCAATGGCGTATTTTGAAAAAGCATACTGCTCCTAGTATGCTTTTTTTATATTTATAGATTGATGACAACCCGATTTTTAGACCTGCCCAACAAAATAAAGCGGAGTAAATTGAACAGATATGTAGAATAAATCCTGATTAATTTCGCTTTATGTCCAAACTGACCAAAGCGGTCATTTTTAAATATAAGTCATTTTCCACAAATCTAAGGGCGGATTTGCGCATTTAATAAGCAAAAATCAAAAGTTCTGATGTGTTTCATCAAATAAAAACATAATAAAAATCAAAGGTTAAATTTTATTAAATATTGATAAAATTCATTGTAATAAATCGATACGGATTAATTGTGAACGCATCGTTCAAGGAAAATTACGCATTTTTACAGCTCTTTGTTGAATTGTGACTTGACCGAAATGCCGTGCACATTGCAAGATAGGACACCTAAAAAAATTTAAGTGAAGAGTTATTATAACTTTTCTCAACATTTACATTTGCTAAAACAGCCGAGGATTACATGAAGGCTCTTGTTGCTGTAAAACGTGTGGTTGATGCCAACGTTAAGGTTCGCGTTAAGCCGGACAACAGTGGTGTTGACTTAACAAACGTTAAAATGTCAATTAACCCATTCTGTGAAATCGCGGTGGAAGAAGCGGTTCGTTTAAAAGAAAAAGGAACTGTTTCAGAAATCGTTGTTGTTTCTATTGGTCCTAAAGAAGCGCAAGAACAAATCCGTTCTGCAATGGCGCTTGGTGCTGACCGCGGTATTCTGGTTGAAGCTGATGACAGCCAACTAGGTGCGCTAGAAGTTGCTAAAATTCTAAAAGGTGTTGTTGAAGCTGAACAACCACAATTGATCCTTCTTGGTAAACAAGCAATTGATGACGACTCTAACCAGGTTGGTCAGATGCTTGGTGCACTTCTAGGTGCAGGTCAAGGTACATTCGCTTCAGAAGTTAAAGTTGAAGGCGACAAAGTACAAGTGACTCGTGAAGTCGACGGTGGTCTACAAACTGTTGAATTATCACTTCCAGCGATCGTAACTACTGACTTACGTTTGAACGAGCCACGTTATGCAGCTCTTCCAAACATCATGAAAGCGCGTAAAAAACCGCTTGATACTAAGTCACCTGCAGATTTCGGTGTAACTACTACAACTAAACTGAAAACAGTAAAAGTTGAATCTCCTGCAGAGCGTAAAGCTGGCGTACAAGTGAAGTCTGTAGACGAACTTGTGGAAAAATTGAAAAACGAAGCGAAAGTGATCTAATACAGAAGGATAAAAATCATGAGTATTTTAGTAATCGCTGAGCACGACAACAAAGCACTTAACGCTGCTACTTTAAACGTTGTTGCTGCGGCGCAAAAAATCGGTGGTGATATCACTGTATTGGTTGCTGGTTCTGGCGCTCAAGCAGTTGCTGATCAGGCAGCTAAAGTTGCGGGTGTAAGCAAAGTTTTACTTGCTGACGACGCTGCTTATGCAAACCAACTGGCTGAAAACGTAGCAAAACTGGTTGCAGAATTAGGTAAAGGCTACAACCATATTCTTGCTGCTTCTACTACAACTGGCAAAAACATTCTGCCACGCGCTGCAGCACTTCTTGATGTCAGCATGATCACAGACATCATCGCTGTTGATTCTGCAAATACATTCAAGCGTCCTATCTATGCAGGTAACGCGATTGCAACTGTTGAGTCTTCTGAATCAGTAATCGTTGCAACTGTTCGTGGTACTGCATTTGATGCGGTTGCTGCTGAAGGTGGTTCTGCTGCGGTTGAAGCTGCTGCTTCTACTGGTGATGCTGGTATTTCTAAGTTCATCAATGAAGAAATCGTTAAATCTGAACGTCCTGAATTGACAGCTGCTCGTATCGTCGTTTCTGGTGGTCGTGGTGTAGGTTCTGGTGAGAACTACCACAAAATCCTTGATCCACTAGCTGACAAACTTGGCGCTGCTCAAGGTGCTTCACGTGCTGCAGTTGATGCTGGTTTCGTTCCTAACGATATGCAGGTTGGTCAAACTGGTAAGATCGTTGCACCTGACCTGTACATCGCTGTAGGTATCTCTGGTGCGATCCAGCACTTGGCAGGTATGAAAGAATCTAAAGTGATCGTTGCGATCAACAAAGATGAAGAAGCTCCAATTAATGCAGTAGCAGACTACTGGTTAGTAGGTGACCTGAACACTGTAATTCCTGAATTGGTTTCTAAAATCTAATTTCTGAATCAGTTTCAAAAAAACGCTCCTTTAGGAGCGTTTTTCTTTTTTTTAATCTAGATAATTAATCTAACTAACAAGTTGTCCATTTCTGACTCGAAATTTTGGCTATTGTATATTTTGTGTTAATATTAAGGTTTTATTAAGCTTGCCATTTGGCGGAGTGTTCGTGAAATTTGATTTTCAGTTACCAGTCAGTATTTTGGTAATGATGATCTGCTGTTTGATTTTCCCTTTTCTCCCGAGTCTGCACTTTCCTTTGTTAGGAGGTATGACGGTTACAGCAGTTGAGTCAATTCAAGCATTAATGTTGTTTGGTTTTGCCGTATTTAGTTTTTTCTATATCCGTCCATTTGAATTAAGTAAAGGTCAAAAACAATTTTGGCTCTGGTCAGTTGCATGGTGGATTATGCTGTTTGGTAGAAGTACCAGCTGGGGACGTGACTATTTCCCGGAAGTGCCAAAAATCTATTTCCGTGGTATTTCGGTTCTTGTGATTGCACCCGTGGTGTTTATGCTGTTTTTAGCACCTTTGCGTCAAGAAATTGCTTATAAGTTTAAGTATGTATCACTTCCAATTTGGGCACTCATATTAGCTTTCATTGGTTTGCTGATGTCTGATGTCATTGAACATAATCGGTTTTTTATTCATTTTATTTTTACAGATTTTATCTATAAAGATTTGATGGAAGAACTATACGAATTTCCGCTTATTATCGGCTTATTCCTGGTCGCTTATCCATTAATGAAGCAAGATTGTGCTGTGACAAAATCAACTAGTCAGGTCATAGCTGAAGATGATTTTTCCGATATAGATTCTAAACTTCATATTTAAGTGACTTGCTTTTTTTAAGAAAAAAATGAACCTCTGCAAGCAGAGGTTTTTTAATATCAAAATATTGTGAAGTGATTAAAATTTCTACTAAAAATCCTGTGGATAGTTGGGGCTGAAACAGGTAAATTTAGCCTAGATTATGCTATACTGTACGACTAAATTTTAATATTGGTTCAGCTTTTTTTTGAGCCGATTTATAGCTGGATTTACGACATATAAATGCAAGCCAAATCTGGCTTGTAGAATAAGGAGTATGCATGAGCGTATCGGAAATTAGACCGATTGCCATTGAGGATGAACTCAAGCACTCGTATTTAGACTATGCAATGAGCGTGATTGTTTCACGTGCCTTGCCGGATGTACGAGATGGTCTAAAACCTGTTCATCGTCGTGTGCTTTTCGCAATGCACGAATTGGGCAATGACTACAACAAAGCTTACAAGAAGTCTGCCCGTGTTGTAGGTGATGTCATCGGTAAATATCACCCACATGGTGATTCTGCTGTTTATGAAACCATTGTCCGTATGGCTCAGGACTTTAGTCTGCGCTACCAACTGGTTGATGGTCAAGGGAACTTTGGTTCGATCGATGGCGATAGCGCTGCGGCAATGCGTTATACCGAAGTTCGTATGCGTAAGCTGACCCATGAATTATTGGCTGATCTGGAAAAAGATACAGTTGACTGGGAAGATAACTACGACGGTTCTGAGCGTATTCCGCAAGTCATGCCAACCCGTATTCCAAACCTGTTGGTGAATGGTGCGGCTGGTATTGCAGTTGGTATGGCGACCAATATGGCGCCACACAACATGACTGAAGTGGTGAATGCGTGTCTGGCTTATGCAGATAATCCGAATATCAGCATCGAAGGTTTGATGGAATATATTTCCGGTCCAGATTTCCCGACAGGTGGCATTATTTACGGTAAGTCAGGCATCGTGGATGCTTATCGCACCGGTAAAGGCCGTTTGCATATTCGTGGTAAATATCACTTTGAAGAAGATGCTAAATCTGGCCGTACTACGATTGTCTTCACGGAAATTCCTTATCAGGTTAACAAAGCGAAAACGATTGAACGTATCGCCGAGCTGGTCAAAGAGAAAAAACTTGAAGGCATTTCTGAACTTCGTGATGAATCTGACAAAGAAGGGATGCGTATTGCGATTGACCTGAAGCGTGGTGAAAATGCTGAAGTCATCGTCAATAACCTGTTCCAGAATACACAGTTAGAAAATTCTTTCAGCATCAATATGGTTTGCCTGGACAATGGCCAGCCGAAGTTGATGAACCTGAAAGACATCATTGCGGCATTCATCCGTCACCGTCAAGAAGTCGTGACACGTCGTACCATGTACGAACTGCGAAAAGCACGTGAACGTGGTCATATTTTAGAAGGCTTAACCGTTGCTCTGGCAAATATTGATGCCATCATCGAAACCATCAAAACTTCTGCCAACCCAGCTGAAGCGCGTGAGCGTTTACAAGCAGGTGAGTGGGCAGCAGGCGGTGTGGCAGCCTTGCTCGAAAAAGCAGGTGCTGTTTCTGTACGTCCGGACGAAATTGAAGGCGAAGATCCAGAGCGTCCATTTGGTATTGATGGTGAGGTGTATCGCTTATCTCCTACTCAAGTCAACGCGATTATGGAACTGCGTTTGCACCGTTTGACCGGTCTTGAGCAGGATAAACTTCAAGCTGAATATTCTGAAATCTTAGGTCAAATTGCTGAATATACAGCCATCTTAAATGACTTCAACTTATTGATGAACGTCATTAAAGAAGAGCTGGCATTGATTCTTCAGCAATATGGCGATGCACGTAAAACAGATATTGTTGAATCTCGTATCGACTTCTCTCGTGAAGATTTGATTCCTGAAGAGCAAATGGTTCTGACCGTTTCAAAAACAGGCTATGCGAAAACTCAACCATTATCTGACTATGCTGCTCAGCGTCGTGGTGGTCGTGGTAAGTCTGCAACCAGCATGAAAGAAGATGATTACATCCAGCACATGGTGGTGACGTCGAATCATGCCACTGTGCTTTGCTTCACCAATGTCGGTAAGGTTTATCGTCTGAAAGTTTATGAAGTACCACAAGCTTCGCGTGGTGCCAAAGGTCGCCCAATGGTGAACTTGTTGCCACTGGATGACAATGAAACCATTACTGCTATCTTGCCAGTAATTGATGCACCGAAGAAATTTAAAGAACGTCTGGCTGACTTTAAAGCATTTGTGAAAACCAATGCTGCACAGCTGCAAACCAATGAAGTGATCAATAGTCACTTTGCGGCACTAGAAGCTGCACTTGCTGAATCGGAAGATGGTGCAGATGATATTTCTGATGCACTGCGTGTTCAGTTGAAAGAACTCGGCTTAGCACTTTCTACGACTGATCTTGATGATGACATCATCAATGACTTTGCTCAGCAGGCTGAAGCTGTTCGTAAGAACTTCTATGTGTTTATGGCGACTGAGTACGGCACGATTAAACGTGTAGAACTGGAACAATTCTCGAATGTTCGTTCCAACGGTTTACGTGCGATTGAACTGAATGGCGATGACACCTTAATTGGTGTTGCGATTACCGACGGTGAACAGCAAATTATGTTGTTCTCGAACGAAGGTAAAGCAATTCGTTTCGCAGAGACTGACGTACGTTCAATGGGTCGTTCAGCCAAAGGTGTACGCGGTATGCGCGTGACCATCGGTGCTTCTCAAGTTGAAGATGGAGAAGATGTAGATGTTGAATCTGATGATGAAGATGCAACTGAAGCTAACTTCATTAGCCGTATCGTATCTCTAGTGGTTGTACCTGAAACCGGTGAAGTGCTGTGTGCTTCTGCAAATGGTTATGGTAAACGTACCCCGGTAGATGACTTCCCAACCAAGAAACGTGGCGGTAAGGGTGTAATTGCAATCAAGACCTCAGAACGTAACGGTGAGCTGGTCGGTGCGGTTGCGATTGACGCATCTAAAGAACTGATGTTGATTTCTGATGGCGGTACACTGGTTCGTACCCGTGCTTCTGAAGTGGCACAGACTGGTCGTAATGCACAAGGTGTTCGTCTGATCCGTCTGGCTGAAGATGAAAAACTGGTCGGTGTAGAAGCGATTGAAGCAGTTGAAGATGAGTTGGAAATATTGGAAGATATTGAAAATACTGAATCTGCAGCTGATGATGTAACTGATGCACAAGCAGCTGAAAAAGATGATGACAATACAGTAGAGGAATAAGTTCTGCTACTGATGAAAAAGGGCGCTTCGGCGTCCTTTTTTACACATCGACTAAATGAGAGATAAATAATGAAGACCAGATTGATGCTTTTGACCGCAGCTATTGCACTTAGCGGCTGTAATAATGCAATGGACAGTATGCCCGATCCGAGCCCTGAGCAGGAAAAGGCTGCGCAAGTAGCTTATGAAGACCTGCGTGATGGAAAATATGACGAATTTTTAGCTCAGCTTGAGCCGAAGTTGCAGACAGAATTTCAAAACAATGAAAAAATCATGAAGCGTTTTTCACGCTCAATTCCACAAGGTGAATATAAGTCCAAGACTATCATGAGAAAGAGCTTCGAGGAAAATAACGGCAAACCGAGTGAATACAAGGTCAGCTATGAAATTGCCTATCCAAAAAACCTGGTTCAGTATGATGTGAGTTTTGACCAGCCGAATGGCAGTACTAAAATCCGCAACTTTAATATTCAGGTATTTGGTGAATAATTTTCAATGCGAATAGCCTGAGTAAATCTGGATTTAAGAACGTGGGCGTAGCCGATAATAGCCTAAGCTCATACAGATGATGCCGATCACCAATAGATAAGCAAGCTTTCCTAGAACCATATAAGTAGGCACCCCCATCTGATTGAGTTGAATAAACATCTGCACGATTTGGGTCGAAGGTAAGGCTTGCCCAATGAGTTGGACCCAGACTGGCATGGCAGCATGCGGCCAGGCGACTCCTGAAAGCATAAAGAGCGGAATTGAAGTAAAAACAATGATATGACCGGCGCGTTCTGGCATGTCCAGAAAACTGGCAAACAAGGTAGTAATCCCAATCATGCAGAATACAAAGATGGGTACAGCGAGCAGCATGCCCCAAAAATTTCCGCCACGGGGATAATCAAAATACCAGAAAGTAAAACCAAACAGGTAATAACAGCCCAAACATCCAATGGTCAGAATCGCCAAACTGATTCCGAATAAGGTGGTTAAATTAATCCTCTGTCTACTTTCCCGATACAGCGCAATCAGCATACTGAGGCCAAGAAAGATCGTCTGATGAATAATCAACGGTGCAACAGCGGGAAACACATAGCTACCATAGCCAGAGAGTGTATTAAATAATGGAATCTGGTGAATGGATAGTGCAGGAGAGAAGTGTGAAATCTCGCTAAAGCGTTCTGCATATTCGCTTAAGGTATTTTCTACTGAAGAGACCAAGCCCAAACCAATCTGTTTGGTAATTAAAAAGTTAGCAGTACTTAAGTACAGCCCAATCCCGCCATTTTCACCGTGCCTGATAGATTGTGAAAGATTATCTGGTAATAATAAAATCCCGTCGGCTTTTTGAGTTTCCACCCAGTGTTTAGCTTCAGCAAAATTTCCAGTCACCGCCTTGATTTGTACATTGGGGCTTTGGCTGACATGACTGATAATGGTATTGGTTAAAGCACTTTGCTCTTCGTCAACAATAATAATCGGCAAGGCTTCTGCGTGTTCTGCCTTATATGCGGTCGGATAGAAAAAGCTGTAAAACAGAACTGATAAAATCAGCGTGGTAAAAATACTGGTATTGCTAATAATGTCTTTAAAAGTTTGGCAATAAGCTTTCCAGAGTGATTTCATGCTGACACTCCTTTGGCTGTTTTTTTGAGAAAGACATAGGCCAGTACAGCATAAAGCACGACATAAATGACGAGCACGAACATCGGTTGCAGTGAAATATAGAGCGGACTGCCAATCACCCATTGCTCCGTCTGTAATTTGGCATAGGGTGTATAAGGAATAATATTGGACCAGAACTGGGTGAATAGTGGAGCATTATTAAGAGGTAAAGTTACCCCAGCAAAACTGAGCGATGAACCACCATAAACTGCTAGTAGACCAAAAGATTTGGTTAGGTCCTGAGTAGCCAGAACCACAGCACTACTGATAAAGGCATAGGCACTATAGAACAGTATTTGAGCCAATAGAATCAGCCATAATGACCCGGCAATAAACCAGCCGCGAATTTCGACCAGCCAAAACATCCAAGCCCAAGTCCATAAACAAAAGATTGCTACATAAACCAGATTTTTAGACAGCAGTGCCGACCACAAGTTTTGTTGGGCAATCCAATGACTAACAGTATGCCGTTTAATTTCCTGACCCACAGCAAAAGCCACACAGCAACATAACAACAAGTGCAAAATTGCCGGAACCATATAAGGTTCCAGATAAAATTCATAATTCAGCTGTGGGTTATACAATGGGGAAATTTTAATATTCGGTGTAGGTGCATCCAGATAGGGGAGCGTGTTGCCTAGATACTGCTTACCGGTAAACTCAGCCAGAGCCTGCAAGGTGCTAAGTAGCATAGCCGAAGAAATGGTATTACCGATACTAAAATAACTCTGATTAAAAGCAATACTAATTTCAGCATCCTGAGCTTTGACCAATCGTTGCTCGGCTCCGGTAGGAATATGAATATAGCCCCAGATTTTATTTTCGTTTAATAACTTTTCGATTTCGACCGTTTGATCAGAAACGGTATGCACGTGTAGGGTATGATTCAAAGATAAATGATCATAAATCTTGCTGCTCAGGCTACTTTGATCCTGATCAATAATGGCGATTGGTAGATGATCCGGTTTGCCTTTGGCAAACATGCTACCAAGTAAAATCAGAATACAGGCAGGGGCGAGCAGGACTAGAGCCAGATCCCATTTCTCTCTGCATAAATAGCGTATTTCACGCTGAATACCCGCCCAGAATCCAGAAGCCATTTATTTTGGCTCTTTCAATTTAAACAGCACGCTCATGCCGACTTTTAACTCAGGCATTTCAGTGACTGGCACAAGATGAACTTTAAAACTGCGGACATCATAACCGCCGGTTTGGCGCGTGGTTTTAATGGTGGCAAATTCACCTTCAGCACTAATATTTTTTACTTTAAAAGTGGCTGATTGATTCAGTGCCGGAATAAAACCTTCAAGCTGTTGCTGTTTACCTAAAGCGGCATATTGGTCTTCACGAATATTCAGGCTAATCCAGCGTTCTGCCGAGATCAGGCTGACCACTGGCACTGCGGTTGCCACCAGTTCAGTGGCATTGCCATAGGTTTTGGAGACGGTACCATCAATCGGTGCCAATAATTCAGTTTCTGCTTCTAGTGCATTGGCTTCAGCGACTGCTGCACGGGCTATATCGACCTGAGCATCTGCAGAACTTTTCTGTTCTGGTGTACTGCCACGTTTAGCCCGGGCATATTGTTGATACGCAGCTTCTGTCATTTGCGACGCAGATTGTGAAGCTGCAAACAGTTCATCTCGGCGCTGGCGGGAAATAACGCCTTCCTTAAATAGATTGGTTCCACGTTGATAGGAAGTCTTAGCGAGTTGCTCCTGTGCTTTTAGTGACTGCCAGTTGGCATACAGAGAAGCGATATTTTCTTCCTGAGAACCACGTTCTGCGGTGGACTGAAGTGCTAATGCAGACTGTAAAGTAGCTAAAGCCTGCTGCTTTTTCGCCTCAATTTCAGGACTATGCAATTTCACCAGCGCCTGGCCTTTCTTGACGTCATCGCCTTCCTGCACATAAATCTTTTCAATCCGGCTTGGAACTTTAGTGGCCACTTGAACCGTCTCTGCCTCAACCCGGCCTTGTAGCTCGATTTCTTTGGGTTGATAGGTTTTCCATAGGCCAAACCCAATCAAAGCAAGAATGACTGGAATCAGCCCTAAAAGCAGATATTTTTTGCGCGATTTTTTTTCTTTGCTTTCAGGATTATCTGGCTCTGATTCACTGTAATTGATTTCTGAAGCCGGTTCATCAACAGGATATTCTGGCTTTTGCTCATCTGTCATGTCTGGCTCCATTAACGAATATAGTGGGTGTTGGCATGTTGCATATAGTTTGGAAATTCTGCAATCGAGCCATGGCTTTGTAATAGTGTGGCCAGTGACATCACATATTTGTAAGCATTCAAGGCAGTTTCGGCTCGTAGTCCGCTCAGCATATTTTGTGCATCGATGACCTGTATGGCGGTGCCCGTATCTTCTTTAAAAGACAATTCTTGGATGCGTAAATTTTCCTGTGCGGCTTTCAAGTTTTGTGCCAGAAGCGCATCACTTTGCTGTGCACTAAGTGCTTCGCTATAAGATTTATAAATCAGATTTTCAATTTCCTGCTGGGTGCGTGCAGTGAGCAGTTCTGTGGCAGAGCGTTTGAGTTCAGCAGCCTGAATATTCTTGTTTTTATCAATACCTGAGAACAGGTTATAACGTGCTGCAACCCCTACAATCCAGTTTTGATGTTGATCCAGACTATATTCACCAAACGCAAAAACATTTGGCCTTTTAGCGGCTTGCTGGGCTTTGACATTGGCTTTGGCCAGCTCGGTATCCATCTGCATTTTTTTGATCAGTGGGGAGTTCTGGCTAAAACTGCTGAGCAGAATATTCACATTTTGTGGTTCAGCACGATTCACAAACAAAGGTGTGCTTAGCTCGGTGATATTGCTATCCAGCAACAGGTTATTTAGCTGAAATAGGGCAGCATTCAGATTGGCTTGGGCATTTTGTTGTGCGCGTTCAGCATTATTGCGTGCTACTTCAAACTGCATGCGCTGGCCTTTGCTAATAAAACCCTGCTGTTCCAGTTTTAGGGCATTACGATAATGTTGTTGCATGGCATTTGAATTAAAAAGTGCCGAATCCAGTAACTGTTTTTGTAGTTGAACATTGAAGTAGGACTGAATCAGTTCAAAACGCTGCGTGTCCTGTTGCTGCTGATTGCTAAGTTTACTACGTCCTGACTGAATATTGGCAATTTCTTTGGCACTACGGGTGAGGCCTCCGGTATATAGTGGCATCATCACGGAAACAGTGGGACGAATTACCTGATCTTCAAGGACGACATTAGACGTATCCGGAATCAGACCTACTCCGCTATGAATAGTATTGTTGAGTCCCTCCCGCAGTGGATCGGTAATACCTGCGGTTAGATCCACACCATTACTGGCTTCCCACTCATTAAGCCGGCCATTTACACCTTGAGAGAGTGAATTTTCCAGATTATTTTTAAACTGCTTTAATGGAATATCGACTTCACTATGAAAGGCATAGGCACGAACATTCAGGTCAACACGAGGTAGGCCAATACCTTTAACCGCTTCTGCTTCAAGTTTTGACGCTTGCTCCAGACTTTGAAAAGCCTGGCTACTATAGGAACGTTGCAACAATTGTTGTTCTGCATCCTGAAAGCTGATGCTTTGTGCATAAGCAAAACTGCCATACATCATGGATGCAAGCACAGTCAGACCCCAGCAGACACATTGTTTATTTTTCTTCATATTCATAAAGTGGTAATGTAAAAGTCACATTAATTCAGTCTAAGCTGCATTATAAATCAAGTGCTTGCAGTGCAGGGATGGGTTAAGTTGTAGTATTGTTGTAATTCGAAGCGATTTACTTCTCCAGTTTCAAGTTGATAGTTCTAAGCATTGAATGAGACTGAATATTTTTACCTACGCAATTTCTCATAAATGAAATCACAAGGTTAGGGTAAAAAATCAAAGGTATTCAAATTATCCTCCGAATCTAGATTGGTTTTTTGACTCTATCTTCATTCTTGGATAGAAATAATTTTGTGCAAGCGGCGTCCAGATATGGTTAAATGCCATCATTTTATTGTGTTTCACTCTGAAAGGAAAAATCATGCGCGCGTACAACTTCTGTGCTGGTCCTGCTGCATTACCTACTGCCGTACTTAAAAAGGCTCAAGCTGAAATGCTTGACTGGCAGGGCAAAGGTCTTTCGATCATGGAAATGAGCCACCGTAGTGCAGACTATGTTGCAGTTGCGGAAAAGGCAGAAGCAGACCTTCGCAAGCTCATGAATATTCCTGAGAACTATAAAGTACTGTTCTTGCAGGGTGGCGCATCTTTGCAATTCTCGGCAATTCCATTGAACCTGCTGGGTAAAAACAACAAAGCTGACTATATCCGTACCGGTATCTGGTCTGAAAAAGCATTGAAAGAAGCTAAACGCTATGGCGACATCAATGTGGTTGAAGCAGGCATTAAAACTGAAGATGGTAAATTGGCGATTGCTGATCAAAGCACCTGGAATCTTTCTGATGATGCCGCTTATGTGCATTATGCAGATAATGAAACCATTGGCGGTCTGCAATTTGCCCATGTGCCAGAAACTGATAAGCCACTCGTATGTGATTTCTCTTCAAGCATTTTGTCTGCACCGATTGATGTTTCTAAATTCGGTCTGATCTATGCCGGTGCACAAAAGAATATTGGCCCTGCAGGTTTGACACTGGTTATTATCCGTGAAGATCTGCTTGATCAGGCAAAACCTGAAATTCCAAGCATCCTGAAATATGCAGATCAAGCGAAAAACGGTTCGATGGTCAACACACCATCAACTTACGCGTGGTATTTATCTGGTTTGGTATTCGAATGGTTACTGGAACAGGGCGGTGTAGAAGCGATTCACAAAGTGAACCTGCAAAAAGCTGAATTGCTCTATGGCTATATCGATTCTAGCGACTTCTATGCAAATCCGATTGCCAAAGAAAACCGTTCAATCATGAATGTTCCATTTACTCTGGCAAATCCTGAACTTGAAAAACAGTTCCTGCAAGAAGCAAAAGAAAACCATTTACTTAACCTTGCCGGCCACCGTTCAGTAGGTGGTATGCGTGCCAGCATTTACAATGCCGTACCGTTAGAAGGTGTACAGGCATTGGTAAACTTCATGGATGACTTTGCTAAACGCAATGCTTAATCCTTGAGAATTAAAAAACCCGGCAATTGGCCGGGTTTTTTTATCATTTAATTCGGGTTAAAAAACAAAGTTATGTAAGATATAGCCGCAAATGAGCATACCCAATACGAAAAATAGGCATGACATCATATCAAGCTGATAACGCGAGCCAAGATGATGCTCAACCTGCTGTAAATTTTCTTCTTGAACGATTTTCATAGATATTTATTATCCGATCTATTTATCGTAAATGATTATTTGTTGATCGTATTTTTACCATAAAAAATTGATTAAATAAAGTACATTCTTAACTAAACTTCATAAAGTATTAATTTTATTTAAATAACTGGCCTCAATATATTCAGAAAAATAGGACTATTATATTAAGTCATTATTTTTATGATGTTTTTAATATGATTATTCAGTTTAAGATAACATTGAAAATGAATTTGTTTGAATTTAAATCTGTGGATAAATCTATTTTTAATGAATTCGAAATCCATTAATTCTGATTTTAATTATGGATAAAAAATAATCAGAATTGAGAGAATATCGCAGTAAAATAAATAAAAAACAGGAGGCTCATATAAAAATATGAGCCTCCGATCTGGATATTCAGCTTAAGCTGCTTTTCGATAGATATTGGCCTGAATCCACAGATTGCCCCGAATATATTGACCAATCTGGAAATCTTTATGCTTGTCATTGCGGGTGGCTACACGGATCAAGGTAGCCGGCTGGCCTTCATCATGAATCAGGGTGACATCATACAGCGTGTAGTCCTGATCCATAAACTGCATTGAAGTTTTACCGACAATATTGCCCTGAAACCAAGCTTCATCTTCCTGACCCATGGTCTCACCATACAGATAAGCGACCATTTTGGAGAAATCAACTGTTACCGGTTCTTTGTCTTCTTCAGACTTTGGCTCCCAGGCATCAATCTGTTCCTGTAAGTTATCTGGTACAACACCATTATTTTCCGCAAGAATTGCATTCAGGGCACGGTGATGTTTGATAGAGGCAGGATCATCCACGACTAAATGTTCATGATCAGTCACCACTTCCAGTTCATAAGCCCAGGCATTTAAGTTGACGATATAAGACTGGTCTTTTTCATAATGCGACCGGTTGACGCTGTACAGCGTATCAAAGGCATAGATGATATTGTTGGCACCCAGATTGAGACGCAACACAGCTTGGGTATCGGATTTACAAGAAATAATCCGGTCAATCGTGGCTTTTACCTGGTAAGGACTGTCAAAGCCTGGAAATGCGGTTTTCACAGCCTGTGGCTTGTTATTTTCTACGGCAATCACTTGGCTTAATTGTACCGCAGCTTTGCTCGGTCCCTGAATCAGCCAGGTGGTTTCATCCATATCGCATTCTTGTGTACACAAGCCCATCGGCATTACAGGTGCATCAAGGGCTTTGCCTAACCATTGGGGAACATCTGTGCCTGGGTTTTCAGTAAGTAAGGTCCAATGTTCGACATGACTACCGAAATTCTGATCATCAATAGTGATGATCTCTGGGCTATTCTGTTTTTTCATATGCACAATTGATCTTGGATGACTTATTTATAGTTAATCGAGGGTCATTGCGATTTTTCAAGTCAATCGAATGAATTTAAAAATTAAAATGCAAATCATGTGAAGTCAAATATTTTTCTAGTTGTGAGTGGCTGACTCATTTAATACGGCTGAGTTGAGTATTTAAAAACCAGGATATTCAGAGAAAGAGCAGTTTTAAGCATCAACCTGCATCCTCTGATTTGCTACACTAGTCCAAATTTCTCCCTTATGGAAAGCTGTGTGTTGCCATTCAAACTTTGGGTCGATGCAGATGCATTACCTCGTATTCTGAAAGATGTGATTATTCGTGCCTCCGATCGTTATCAGCTTGAAGTCACTTTTGTGGCTAATCAACCGGTAGGAATTACCCCGTCGATTCGCATCAATTCTATTCAGGTCATGAGCGGGGCAGATGCGGCAGATCAGGAAATTATCGATCGTATGAAAGAGCATGACATTGTGGTGACGCAGGATATTCCTTTGGCTGCTCAAGTCATCGAGAAAGGCGGTATAGCGATTCACCCGCGTGGTGAAATCTATACAGTGGCCAATGTCAAAGCACGTCTGCATTTACGTGATTTTATGGATACCTTGCGTGGTGCTGGTGTACAAACCGGGGGTCCACCGCCGATTTCTGAACGTGATAAGCGTGAGTTTTCCAGCTCTCTAGATCAAACCATTCAAAAACAGAAACGTAAAACTGCGATTAAATAAAAAACGAGATCAAGTATGCCCCCAAAAAGTAACCTGATGTTGACCTATGCCTTGCTGGTTTTCATCTGGTCCACCACACCGCTCGCGATTGTCTGGAGTGTGGAAGATTTGCATCCGATGTGGGCATTGGCGATCCGGTTTTTTCTAGCACTTCCTTTAGCCTTAGTATTACTGTGGTTATTTAAAACCAGATTACCGCTTGATCGTGTTTCCCTACATAGTTACTTGGCGGGTGCATGCAGTTTTATCGGCTCGCAAATTTTTACTTACTGGTCTACGGATTATTTAAGTTCTGGCATCATTGCCTTAATGTTCGGCTTGGCACCCCTCATTTCAGGCCTGATTGGGCGTTTTGTTTTTCAGATGCAGCTTTCGCTGAATCAATGGCTGGGGATGGGAATTGCTTTAACCGGACTTTCGGTGATCTGTCTAGGCGATGCAGATCAGCATATACAGCCAATTGGAATCGTGATCGCTCTGGTTGGGGTATTAGTTTATTGCGTATCCATGTTCTGGGTGAAGAAAATCAATGCACCTATTGATCCTATGGCACAGGCGGCCGGTTCGATTGGTTTGTCAGTCGTTTTCTCTATCGGTATGTTGCCATTTATCTGGCAATACGCACCCACTGCTATGCCACATGCCAAGTCCTTATTTGGTCTGGTGTATGCGGTAATTATGGCTTCGCTGATTGCGATGTTTTGTTATTTCAAGCTGGTACAGAAAATTAAGCCAACCACCTTATCTTTAACTACAGTCCTGACACCGATGCTGGCCTTGCTGGTAGGCGTATTATTGAATAATGAGAAATTGCCGCTCATTGCTTTGGTGGGTGTAGTAATTTTATTGTTCGGCTTAGTGGTATATTTCGCTAAAGAAATTAAGGCGAGCTATAAAGCCCGCCTTTAATAAAAAGATAGATGCCAGTCTTAAGCAAAGCTGGCTTTCACACATTCGCCCAGTTTGACGCGATCCTGAGGGTGCAGGGTAATGAAATAAGCACCCGTACGATATTTTCCGTTTTCTTCTGCACGACTGTAGGCCACCTGAGCGGTTGCCGCGATGTGGAAGAAGTTTTCCGGGTGACTTAAAGTCACATGCAGATAGGTTCCTTCACTAATCGGCTGATCGCTAAAGAAGCTAAAACCAGTCTCTGAAAAGTTCACATGTTCCGGTACAGGTAACATGCTTTGTACAATTGCGTCATACAAAGAACCGGTAATAAGGTTTAATTTTTGGTTGAATAAGGATAAGATTCGAGTAATTTGTTGATCTTTTTCAGATAATTGTTCTAATTCGTAGTTAACTGCATGATCAAATTGATCTAGCTCTGCAAGTAGTAGAAAATAGCGGGGCAATACGAAATTAGCATCGTAAGGGTCATTCAAGGCAACATCATCGGAAATAATCTGATAATTGATTCGTAAAGCAGCATCGATTCGAGACATGACTCGTCTTTCAGTGGATCCGTTTGGATGCTGTACATTTTCCATAATTTATTACCTCGGACTAGATGGTTATGTTCAAACCAATCTCGCTGTATATAGGGTTGAAATATACTCGCGCACGGCGTAGTAACCACTTCATTTCTTTTATCGCATTGGTCTCAATGATCGGTCTCACGCTCGGTGTAGCAGTCCTCATTACAGTTTTGTCTGTCATGAATGGTTTTGACCGAGAGTTGAAAAATCGCGTTTTGGGGATGGTTCCTCAAGCCACTGTTTCTTCGACGCAAATTCTAACAAATTGGCCTGAACTTGCAAAGCAGATTGAGCGGCATGAACACGTTCAAGGTGTGGCTCCGTTTACCCAGTTACAAGGGATGCTCACGGCTCAAGGGCAAGTTGCCGGAATTATGGTCAGCGGGATTGAACCAAAGTATGAGAAGAAAGTTTCGATCATCCAGAACCATATGGTCGAGGGTAGTATTGATAACCTGAAAAAAGGTGAATTTGGGATTGTTTTAGGCAAGCAAATGGCAGATGCCATGGGCGTAGGCTTGAATGATAACATTACCTTGGTTCTGCCTGAAGCGACGCCTTCACCAGCGGGTGTCGTACCCCGTTTTAAACGCTTTAAAGTGGTCGGGATCTTCAGCATTGGTGCAGAAGTTGATTCGATGATGGGCTATATTGCTCTGAATGATGCTTCAACCTTGTTACGTCTGCCAGATGGTGCACAAGGCGTACGTATGAAGCTGGATGACATTTTTGCTGCTCCTCAGGTTTCTCAGGAAATTGTGCGTGATTTACCGGGTAACTTCTATGCCTCTGACTGGACTTATACTCACGGTAATTTGTTCAGTGCAATCCAGATGGAAAAAGCGATGGTGAGCTTATTATTATTCCTGATTGTTCTGGTCGCAGCATTTAATATCGTGTCTTCACTGGTGATGGTGGTCACAGATAAAAAATCGGATATCGCAATTTTACGTACTTTGGGTGCTTCACCTGCCACGATTACCCGAATCTTTATGGTTCAAGGTACTGTGATTGGCGTGATCGGTACCTGTGCGGGCGCCATCCTCGGGATTATTGCCGCCACTAGCATCAGTAGTTTTATTGGCTGGTTAAACAATTCACTTGGCCTGAATATGTTTGATGCTTACTTCATCAACTATCTACCTTCTTATCTGCGCTGGCAGGATGTGGTCGTGATTGTAGGTCTGTCACTTGCTTTAAGTTTCTTAGCCACTATTTATCCAGCATTCCGTGCTGCTAAAATTCAACCGGCGGAGGCATTGCGTTATGAGTAATCTGGTTCTAGATGCCCAAAATATCGAGAAATCTTTTACAGATGGAAAATCTACGGTTGATGTGATCAAAGGGATTTCATTACAGGTAAAGGCCGGGGAATTTGTTTCTATTGTCGGTTCAAGTGGTTCCGGTAAAAGTACCTTATTGCATATTCTCGGAGGATTGGATCGTCCTTCTGCCGGACAGGTGATGGTCAATGGTCGCCGTTTTGACAATTTATCTGAAGCAGACCGTGGCTATGTCCGTAATGAAAATTTGGGCTTTGTATATCAATTCCACCATTTATTGCCAGAGTTTACTGCGCTAGAAAATGTCGCGATGCCATTGATGCTGCGTAAAAACGTCAAGTTTAAAGAAGCGAAACAGCAGGCAGAATACTTGCTGGAACGTGTTGGGTTAACCCATCGTTTAACCCATCAACCCGGTGAACTCTCCGGTGGTGAGCGTCAGCGTGTAGCGCTTGCACGTGCTGTAGTCACCAAGCCGAAGTTAATGATGGCAGATGAGCCAACAGGTAACTTGGACCGTAAAACAGCCGATAAAATCTTTGAGTTGCTGACGGAATTACGTAGCGAATTCAATATGGCCATGTTAATTGTGACCCATGATGAACAATTGGCACATTCGGCAGACCGGATTCTACATATGCGTGATGGTCTATGGATGAATGACTAATTGCAGGAATAATCCTCTTTAATTGAAGCTCACCTCGGTGGGCTTTATTATTGCCTGTACATAATAATAAAAAAGAAAATTTTCATGTTGCAATGGCTGTGTCTGGGCTGGATTTTAGGCCTGGCTTGTATGGGAAAATCTTTTCTGAGTATTGAGTTGAATTCAATCTCAGTGATATTTCTTGCTGTGCTCTGTTATTTCTGTAGTTCTAAGTTTAATGCGCTTCTAAAAAATTCCTTACATAAAGGAGTGCTGGTTGGCACTTGGATTCTAATCGGGATATTTCTGGGACATGGTTATGCCAATCAACAGCTCAGCCAACGGCTATTAAATGTCGAGCATGAAGTACAGCAAAAAGACATTATCGTTTATGTCAAACGCTTGAATAAACTCGGTGATCAATCTATACAGCAGCCTTTGGAAGTATTAAACCATGATGGACGCACGGTAACCTGGATGGGTTTTCTATCTGTAAAACCTCCGAATACTTCACAACTATCAGCGAATCATGAAAATTTAAATACGCTTGAACTGGGTCAGTATTACCGGCTGCAAGGTCAGGTACGTCCTAATCACAGTTATGCAACGCCCGGTGCTTTTGATGCTGAAAAATGGGCACTGCAACAGAATGTGATGGCCGGTTTCCGGATCAAGCAGATAGAGCAACTTGATTCAGCTACTGTTTCTACACTGGGGCATAGTCAGTATATTCGAGAGCAAAGAGCTTTAACTCAGCAATTTCTACTTTGGGTAGAACAAAAACGGCTGCAATTAAGAGAGTTCATAGCAAAGCAACCTGTACAAAATAAAGGTCTGCTTCTGGCTTTGCTCACCGGAGATGAAAGCCTTTTAAATCCTGCAACTGAGCAGCAATTTCGACGTATGGGGATGAGTCACTTGCTCGCGATTTCTGGCCCACATGTGCTGATCTTTGCCCTGATGGTCTGCTCCGTACTTCGATTATTCATTGCTCGAAGTATGCCTCAGCTTTATCTAAGATGGCCACGCCAGTATTTTCTGGCTTTGCCGTTTCTGTTTTGTGTGGTGCTGTACTGTGCCTTTGTGGGTTTTGAAATCCCGGCAATCCGCACTCTGCTGATCTGTATGATTGGCGTTCTTCTCATGCTGCTCCGACAAAATCTGCAGGCTTTAAAACTTCTGATTCTGAGCGCTGCCTTACTGTTATTCATTGATCCCTTTAGTATCTTGTCCGCGGCTTTCTGGCTGTCCTATGGGGCCTGTTTTGTATTGCTCAGAATTTATCAGACCATTCAACAGCGACCATCCGAGCAAAATCAGACAGCAATACAAAAACTGTATTTTGCAGCTAAAGTGCTGGTGGAATCACAGTGGAAAATCTTTCTCGCTTTATTTCCTTTAATGATGCTGTTTTTTAAGCAGATTGCTTGGATCACGCCGTTCAGCAATCTGGTCGCAATCCCTTGGATCGGTCTGCTGATTGTACCGATCGATATTCTGGCAGCGATGATATTTTTTATCGCTGAACCGGTGTCAAGCATGCTATTTCAGCTTAATGATCTGTTGCTGAATATCCTGTTGGGATTCTTAAACCTGCTAGATCACTGGTTTAAACCGCAGTTAATTCCAGTTGCGATGAATCTCTGGATGATTGGACTATCTATCCTGTCTTTGCTGATTTTATTCTTACCACATGGAGTATTGCCAAAATCCTGGATGGCTGTGGCGGTAGTACCAATTTGTATTCCTCAATTCTATCATCCACCATTTCAGCTTTCGGTGCTGGACGTTGGGCAAGGGCAGGCGATATTCCTCCGTCATGGAGCCTATAACATGATGATCGATATGGGCGGTTATTATGATGAGGAAAAATTTAGTATTGGAAAGCAGGTAATCATGCCATTTCTGTCGGTACAGGGTGTTTCTCAACTGGATCAACTGATTTTAACGCATCTGGATCAGGACCATAGTGATGCTTATCACAGCATTAAAGACCAGCTCAAGATTCAGAATATCTATGCCAATGAAGTGACCGAAACTGCAGCCTCTTCAAACTTTCAATTATGTTATCAGGGACAGCAGTGGCAATGGCAGAATGATCTGCAGATTAAGGTCATTGCACCAAAACTAGAACAATTAAATGCCACTAATTTCAATAAAAATGACCTGTCTTGCGTGGTGTATTTGCAGCTCAAAAATGTCTGGCCGTATCAGAATTTTCTGCTGATGGGAGATGCAGGTTGGCAGACTGAATATCAGTTACTCAAAGATTATCCTGATTTAAAAGTGGATGTCTTGGTCTTAGGCCATCATGGCAGTCAGCACAGTTCAGCTTATCAATTCTTGCAGCATTATCGTCCTAAACTGGCGATTGCGTCTGCAGGAAGATTTAACCGTTACGGGCATCCAAGTCAGTTGACCCAGCAGCGGCTCAAAGAATTGGAAATTCCTTTATTGACTACAGCAGAGCATGGCAGCCTGCATTTCTCTCAGCAAGGAACTCAAATCATTCTAGAAACTGAAAGAAGTCGCTGGAAGTGGTTACAAAAAAAATCTAAATGACTGATTCTAAAGATGGTTCAATAGGAGCCGGGTTAGAAGTTCTTAACTGGTTCACTTTGGACAAAGCTTGGTCATGATCAAGTTTATAAATATTTCCCAAATCTTCGTGAGCTCTAAAGCGTTTATAGCTCCAGTGATAATGTTCAGGATGATGCTGAATCAGGTTTTCAATCGTGTTGATGATGATACCTGTACCCTGATTGACATCTCCCTGATAAATTTTTTCATCTATGGCCTCGATATGAATATCAAAGCCAGCATCCTCATTACGCAGGGCATAAAGGAACAGGGCACGAGCTTTAGTTTTCTGGATTAGCTTGGCGCTCAGATTACTGGTAGCTAGAGGAACACCAAAGTAAGGAATATATTCACCGCCAACGTTGGGTGTATGATCCGGCAGAATGACAGTAGTGCCACCTTGCTTCAATGCCCTGAAAATCTGTCGTACACCAGACTCATCTGTCGGCACCAGATTGGCCTGTTCGCGGCTACGAGCTGCACGTACAAACTGATCCGCTGCCTGATTTTTTACAGGCTTATACATGATGGTCATTGAAGTGAATTGTGCAATATAGGCATTCATGATTTCCCAAGTGCCAAAGTGCGGCACAATCAATACCAGACCTTTATTTTGTGCCAAGGCATCATGCAGTAAATCTTCGCCTATAACTTTATGCACTCTCTCAATATTTTTCTGATTAGTAGAGCCCCAAATACTAAAAAATTCAAAATAAGACATCAGTTCATTGCGAATCGCAGCACGGGTAATCCGTTCTCTTTCCTGTGTCGACAGTTCAGACAAACTGATCTCAAGGTTCAGGCGAATTACATCAGAAGTTTTAGAAACTTTAAAAATATTAATGATTAAGGCAAGAATACGCGCAATCCATCGGGAAACTGAAAGCGGTTGGCGGCTAATATATTTGAGTAAACCGTAAGCTGAATTCTTTGAGCTGCGTTCAGTCATTGAGTTGTAATATTGATAAAATAAAAAAGAATAGCATTTATTATAGGCGAAAACGGTTTCTTTAGACAGAATTACCCTTTTCGGTGTATATAATGGGTTCAATATAAATTAATTTATTGGATTATTTATGTCCGATTGGCCACCAAAACCTGAAAATCAAATACAAAATACGCAACAACCAGTTCAACCGACTGGCCCAGAATGGAAACTGCTGGAAAAAGCAGTTTTAGCTTCAGTAGAAGAGCAACGACGGGCACGTCGCTGGGGGATCTTCTTTAAATTTCTAACCTTTGCTTATCTGCTGGTTATCATTCTTGCGCTGGGTAAAGGCTGTAGCATGAGTGCTTCTGATCCGAGTGCAGGCGCAGGTGCACACATTGCTGTGGTTGATATTATTGGTACGATTGCCGCAGACAAGCAAAGCGTAAACAGTAGCAATACCATCAAATCACTCAAAAAAGCCTTTGAAAACAAGCAAAGTAAGGCTGTTGTTTTAAATATTAATTCACCGGGTGGTTCACCAGTCCAGTCAGATGAAATCTGGCAGGAAATCCAGTATCTGAAAAAACAGCATCCTGAGAAAAAACTCTATGCCGTGATTGGTGATACCGGGGCTTCTGGTGCTTACTATATTGCATCTGCTGCAGATGAAATCATTGTCAATCCATCGAGTCTGGTCGGTTCAATCGGTGTGATCATGCCGAACTATGGTGTGAATAACCTGCTGCAAAAACTTGGAGTTGAAGACCGCACCATGACTTCAGGTGAAAATAAAGCTTTGCTGTCAATGACACAGCCAGTTGATCCTGTGCAAAAAGCGCATGTACAAGGTGTGCTGGATAATGTGCATGATCACTTTATTAATGCTGTAAAGCAGGGGCGTGGAGCAAAATTGAAATCGACTGATCCTGCTATTTTCTCAGGTCTGTTCTGGACTGGTGAACAGGCGGTAAAATTGGGTATTGCAGACCGTATTGGCAGTTTAAATACTTTGAAACGTGAACTAAAAACTGAAAAAGCACTTAATTACACCATTGAATATAGTCCATTTGAGTCAGTACTAGGTCGTATGGGTTCATCGATTGGTGAAGGAATTGCAACTTCAGTGGCACAGAAACTTCAGTCAGAAAATAAAACGACATTACAATGAAACCATTGATTCATTTTGCGCACGCCAATGGCGTGCCATCTAAAGTCTATCAAAAGCTGTTTGAAGGACTGCAAGATGATTACGATATTATCTATGTGCCGCTATTAGGGCCTGATAAGCGTTATCCAATTGATAATCATTGGAAAAGTCTGACTCAGCAGGTGATTGACAGTATCGTGCGCCAGTCTCATGGACGTCCAGTGATTGGTTTGGGGCATTCATTAGGTTCAGTCCTGAGCTTTCAGGCCTCCTTACAGCGTCCGGAACTTTTTTCGCAAATGATTATGCTTGATCCACCGATGATCATGGGCAAAGAAGCCTTGGCGTTGTATATTGCAAAAACTTTCCGCTTAAAAGCACTGGACCAGATGTCACCTGCAGGTTTGTCGAAACGCCGTCGTGATCATTGGGAGTCTCGGGAACAGGCAGCTGAACTGTTACGTCCAAAAGGCTTTTATCAGGATTTTGATGCAGATTGCTTCCAGGCTTATATTGACTATGCCTTAAAGGATGATCCGGTTCGAGGTGGAGTTGAACTCACCATTCCTAAAATGGATGAAGTAAATATCTTTAGAACTAATCCATCGCTATGGTGGTTACCTCAGGCAAAACCAAAAGTACCAGTGCATCTGGTGGTTGCCAAGAAAGGTCCATTTTTGGCGCGCAGATTTCCGCAGCAAGTGCAAAAGAAATTTGGCATTCCATTTACAGTGGTAGATGGTGGGCATATGTTCCCATTAGAGCAGCCTGAGCAAGTCGCAAGTCTGGTCAAACAACTGATTCAGCAACAGTCTGCTTAAAGTTCATCTCATCTAAAGAAATAAAAAAACGCATCCGAGGATGCGTTTTTTATATTTGGACTTTTAGAATTTGCAGAATTGAACGGGTTCCTGCATTTTTGCATTACGGTACAACACACCTTGTTCAGTATGCTGAATTGTCCCATTACAGATCCATTCTACCACTTGTGGGTAAATCAGATGTTCCAGTACATGTACACGCTGAGCTAAAGTGTAAGTCGTATCTTGATGCGATATTTTTAACACACCCTGTGCTAAGGCTTGCCCAGCATCCAGTTCGGGAGTGACATAATGCACTGTACAACCATGCAGAACATCACCGGTATTCAGGACGCGCTGATGGGTATGCATGCCTTTGTAATATGGCAAAAGGGAAGGGTGAATATTCAGCATTTTTCCTTCCCAGGCTTTCACAAATTTTTCACTTAAAATTCGCATAAAGCCCGCAAGTACCACTAGATCAACATCCCAGTCCAGAAGCTGCTGATGCATGACATCATCAAAAGCTTCCCGGCTTGGATACTGCTTATGTTCAATGACTGCAGTCGGAATTCCTGCTTTATGAGCGCGCTCTAAAGCAAATGCTTCAGGCTTGTTGGAAAGCACCCCGACAATTTCTCCTGACAGATTGGCATCAATGAGGGCTTGCAGGTTCGATCCACTGCCTGAAACAAGTACAGCAATTTTAATCATGCGAAATTACGCGAAGATCACACGGATTTTTTCGTCAGCGCCTTCTACAGACTCGGCATTATCTGCAATGTGACCCATTGCCCATGCTTTCTCGCCCAAACCGTTGAGTAACTCTACAGTTTTGTCTGCTTCTGCTGCATCAACAACAAGAACCATACCTACGCCACAGTTAAAGGTACGATACATTTCGAACTGCTCTACACCGCCTTCACGTTGAAGAAGTTTGAACAGCTCAGGCCACTCCCAAGAAGATTCATTTACGACTGCTTGAGCACCGTTTGGTAATACGCGAGGCAGGTTGCCTGGTAAACCGCCACCAGTGATGTGTGCCATTGCATGTACGTCAACCTGTTTTAGCAGTTCAAGAATCGATTTCACATAAATGCGTGTTGGCTCCATTGCAACGTCAGCAAGTGGACGACCATCAACGATTTGATTCAGGTCAACATTTTTAACTTCAAGAATTTTACGAAGCAAAGAATAACCGTTTGAATGTGCACCCGAAGATGCAACACCAATAAGTACATCACCCGCTTTTACTTTAGAGCCATCAATAATTTTGCTTTGCTCAACTACACCGACACAGAAGCCTGCAAGATCGTAATCTTCACCTTCATACATGCCTGGCATTTCAGCAGTTTCACCACCAACCAGTGCACAGCCTGCAAGTTCACAGCCAGCACCGATTCCTGTTACGACATTTGCAGCCACGTCCACATTTAGGTGACCAGTCGCATAATAGTCCAGGAAGAAGAGTGGTTCAGCACCACAAACGAGAAGGTCGTTCACACACATTGCAACCAGATCTTGACCAATGGTGTCATGACGGTTCAAATTCAGTGCCAGACGTAATTTTGTACCAACACCATCTGTGCCTGATACGAGAACAGGTTCTTCATAACCTTTAGGGATTTTACAAAGGGCGCCGAAACCGCCTAATCCGCCCATTACTTCAGGACGTTTAGTACGCTTAGCGACGGACTTGATTCGGTCGACTAACGCGTCTCCCGCTTCAATATCGACACCTGCATCTTTGTAGCTTAAAGCAGTGTTTGGGGTAGAAGTTGAGTTGCTCATAATGAAGTCTCCGCATTCGCGCGGGGGATTATAACCTGAATATGCAAAACTCTTATGGTATTTATGCCCTAAAATGCTATCTTTATTAAAATATTTTACTTTTTATAAAGATTAATAGAGAGAAGGCGAAACTTTATGGTAGATCGCACATTGCGTCGCGTGTTTATCCTAGCTGGGATAGCTTTGTTGTTGTGGATTCTATATTTACTAAAACCCGTTGTAATTCCATTTGTTGCAGCGTTTTTAATGGCTTATCTGTTCAGCCCGCTGGTAGATAAACTGCACGATATCGGTCTGCCACGTTGGCTCTCTATTAGTATCGTTTTTACTGGAATCGGGATCGTTATGATTCTGGCGATCTGGTATCTGGTGCCGCTGATCTGGCAGCAGCTGATTTATGCGCGTGACAATATACCTGCGGTCATTAGCTGGATTAATTCAACCTTTTTGCCGTGGCTGTCGAATACTTTCAATGTCGTTGAAATGGAAATTGATACCACACAGATTTCTGATGTGGTCATGGACTATGTGCAAACCAATTATAGTGCCGACAGCATTCAGGCCTTCCTGCTACGCCTTGCACAATCTGGAATTAACTTTCTGCAGATTGGCGGTACGATTGTCCTGATTCCAATTATTGCATTCTATTTCCTGCTGGATTGGGATCGTATGCTGGAAAGCTTACGTCGCCTGATTCCACGTCCTTATGAACAAAGTACATTAAGAATCGTCGGTGAATGTCACAGTGTACTTGGGGCCTTTGTGAAAGGACAATTTCTGGTGATGATTCTGCTGGGGATCGTTTATGCGATTGGTTTGCAATTGATTGGTCTTGAAGTTGGTCTGATTATTGGCATGGTGGCAGGTCTGGCCAGTATTATTCCTTATCTGGGATTTGCGGTCGGGATTATTGCAGCTGTCATTGCGACCTTTCTGCAATTCGGGATTGACTGGTGGCAACTGGTTCTGGTGGGTGTCGTATTTATGGTCGGCCAGGCAGTAGAAGGCTATGTATTACAGCCATTCCTGCTCGGCGATAAAATAGGTTTATCTCCAGTTGCTGTGGTTTTTGCGGTATTGGCGGGCGCACAATTGGCTGGCTTCCTGGGAATGCTGATTGCTCTACCAGTTGCAGCGGTAATTGTGGTTCTGCTGAGACATGCACGTGAATATTATGAATGCACATCATTTTATGGAAATCAGGCAGTCGTCATGAATGATCCGGCTACAGGTTCCATAAGCGTAGAAACTTCAGACTTAGATGTTGATATTGAAATGAAAAAGTCAGAAGCAAAACCACTGCAAGAGGAAGAGAAATCAAGTAAGATGGATGTACCTCTTCATAAAGACTCATAAGGCCATCAGAATCATATGCGTCAATTGCAGCTAGATATAGAACCTCAACTCGATGCTCGAATTAGTGATTTTTCGGGCCCGGGATGGGGTCATGTAATTGACGCAGTCCGACAGCTGCATGCAGGCCTAATCAGCCGCTTTTATGTGTACGGCGGAGCTGGAACAGGGAAAAGTCACTTACTCTCTGCCATTTGTGATTCTTATCTGGAAATCGGCAAGACCGCTATACAGGTGTCTTTGCTGGAACTTCTGGATGCACCNNGCGCCCATTGAATTAAAACTTGAATTGCCTGATTTGCAGTCCCGACTCACGCAGGCAGTCAGTGTTCGTGTCCCAAATGGCAGTCTTTATGCTGACCGATTTGCCTTGGTATCCTCGGTATTGGACCGACGTGGTATTCATCTTGATCCACAGATTTTTGATTATTTGCTGCATCACGGACCACATCAAACTTCCGTACTTTTGCAAACATTAGAACAGATTATTCAATTACTTAAAGGCGAAAAGCTGAAAGTCAGCAATGCTAACCTGCGGCAGATTTATGCATTAATTGATGAATATCGTTAAATTATAAAACATCTTGAGTAATTACTCAGTCTATGCGAAAGTAAGGCAAAATAATTCGCTGTTGCAAGGAAGATGCAACTTTAGAAGAAAAAGAAAGAAATAAAAAATTAAGGAGAAGGGTATGCTCAAGAAGAGCATAGGCATGGCTTTGCTATGTATGGCGGGGCAGGCATATAGTGCAGAAATTATTGTAACTACCACAGAAGATATTGAAAAAGATGACAAGGAATGTTCACTTCGAGAAGCTGTTGAATATGTGAATCGTGGCCTGGCTAAAGAAGGTTATATGGGCTGTGGTGGCGAAAATGCTATTGGCACCATTATCTTAAAAGAAAAAACGACCTATGTACTGAATAAGCATATCCCGATCAAGAAATCAGTAACGATTAAATCTATCGCAGAAGTAGATGGTGAATTTAGTAGTACCGATAAGGTAATGGGGTTATATAACGCTCATATTCAAATGAAAGGGACAGATAATCTCTTCCGTATTAGCAATGATGAAGAGTTGATTCAAGTCAATTTAAAAGAACTCGACCTTGAAGGTTGTGGTAAAAGTAGCTGTGCCGAACAAGGTGGCCTAATTCATAATAAAGGAAAATTGATAATTGATTACAGCCGCTTATATAAGGGGGCTGCGAGTCAAGGTGGTGCCATTTATAATGTGGGGAAATTTGGCCAGAATCTGATTGCTTTTGTCGAAATAAAAACCAGCCTGATTGAAAATAATCAGGCGCAACAGGGTGGCATACTCTATAGCCAGCTTCCATACTTTCTGGTTTATCAAAGCGTTTTAAAGAATAACCAGACGCTGAATAATAATGCTACCAATATTTATACAGTGGGCCAAGTCGATAATCCTGCCGATATTCAATCCATTAATGCTGAAGTCCTAAGCAGTACCCTGTTAAAAAATAAGGGAGCGCTGATCAATGTGATTGATGGGGTGGGAATCAATAACCTGACAATAGTGGATAATACGGGTACGGCACTACGTATGAATGCCCCAAATGGTAAAGCCTATGTGGCGAACAGTATTATTTTAAGAAATGGTGCGCAGGATTGTCAGATTGAAACTACGGATAAAAGTACGATTCACAATAATCTAGTGACAGCATCTTGTGGTACAGGTGATGCTGCGTATCCAAACCAGATCTGGACAGGTACTCGCTTGTTTGCAGAGGCTTCAGATCAAAGTGAAGGTGTCTGTCTAAATTTAAAACAAAATAATGATGCTATTCTATGTCCTTATAGCGTTCCTAAAGATCAGTTCTTGGGCTATCTACGTCCTCGTATCCTGTTGAATTATAATCAGGTCAGTGATTCACCGATTGTAAATAGAGGGACTAGCTACAATAGCAGCAATCCTTCAGTAAGCTGTGAGGCGGCAGACCAACGCGGTGTAGACCGTTTACTGGATAACTTATTTTGTGATCGTGGTGCGATTGAAATTACAGTTCCAACATCTACCAGTCTGGTTGGGCAGGATCTTCTAAAAGGAGAGACTGCAAAGTTTTCAATTGAATCTGCTTTAGGAGATAGTGATTTAATCCCTAAAGAACAATGCAATAATATTATTGGAGAGAATCCAAAGGGTGAGCCTTGGCAAGATGGCTGCTTACAGGTTATCCAAACCAAAACTGTTTCCAAGGGCAAAACAGTCATTGATATTGATGGGAATGTGGTTTATACCCCAGATTCACAATGGCATGGTGCTGACATTTTTGAAATTCAGGTAGTTACTTCATCTACACGATTTAATAAGTCCAAACCGTATCTGGTTTTAAGTACCCAGATTGTACAGGAACCTAAAAATGAAATGAAAGACAAGTCTGTGAAGACCTCTGGTGGGGCATGGGGGATCGCTGGCTTAATGGGCTTGATAGGGTTGATCGGCCTACGTCGCAGATTAAAAGATTAAGGAAAAATCATGAAAAATTATAAAAAAGGACTGCTTGCAGCCATGATTTTATCTGCCATGAGTTTAATGGCAGCCGAAGATAAAACCATATATGTCACTACATTTGCTGACGAGGATGGGGAAAATACCAGTGCCTGTTCCCTGCGTGAAGCCATTAAGACAGCCAAGCTGGATAAATCCTATGGAGGGTGTAATGTTGGCCGTACATTGCGTAATGACGGTTCCGCTCCAGATGTCATCCAACTCGAAGCTGGGGAATACAAAGTCAATAGTGAAATTATTGTTGAATCCCATGTCAATATTTTGGGAAAATCACCCTTCAATTATACTCAAAGAAGTCCTATTACCTTTTTATATCCAATACGTGAGGCTTTAACAACCACCATTTCAGGCCAAGGGAAAACCCGCTTATTTAATACGGTCGCTAGCCAAGCCAGCATGGTGGTAAATGGTATCATCCTCAAAGATGGTTATGCTGCAAAAACTAGTCTGGATAAAGGTAATGGTGGAACATTTTATGTCGCCGGTCCTCTAAGCCTCGTGAATAGTGAAATTGTAAATTCACGAGCGGCTGCAGAAGGGGGAGCAATTTATGCAGTGGCAATGAATAATGAAAAAATTATCAGGATTCAGGATTCCTTAATTCATCAGAATAAAGCAGCTACATATGGCAGTGTTTTGGCCATGGATTGTGTGGGGAATTTGGGCAGTACAGAGACCAAGCTAGAAATTAGTGCAAGCAGCATTGTCAAAAATGGTTCTACTGATACGGCCAGTATTCTGGACTTTTGTGGTTATGCTAAAGCTGATATTAGTAACTCTACAATTGCAAAAAATACGACCAGTGTCACAGGTCATATTTTCCGAATGGCCAATGAAATCAGCCGTCCATTAAGTTCTTTCTTCACTTTTAGTGCCATTAATAACACGATTGTCGAAAATACTGCTCGCTCTATCATCTTTTATGACAATACTGGTAATTCGAGTCTGGCTTATAACGTGTTGGCCTTTAACCAGGGCTTGTCTTGTGAATATGCCTTGAATGGTGGAAACCCAAGTAAAGAACAGGATGCAGATTTATTTACTGCTTATAATGCGATCCATACAAGTGGTTCCTCGCGCTGTGTGTTGCCTGAACTGGCTGAAAACAGTGTTTCAACGAATATTGATGTATCTACTAATAAGATCACAGATCTATTAACTGCTTATATCGAACCTTCTGTAAATAACCGTTATTTAGGCATGTATTATCCAATTGATCGACAATCGAATACGGATCTGGTCAATATTGGTACAGAAAGTTGTGAAGAAACTGATCAGCGTGGAATTGAGCGGTTGACTAAGGCAACATTGTTATTTAATCCGGACGCAAAAAATTCCTGTGAAATTGGGTCGGTCGAAATCCGGCGCTTAACTGCAGCGGATATTTCTGGTCTAAAAAATAGTTCTTTAACTGAGTTGCTGGATTATTATCAGGATAATATTGATGATATTAATTCTATTCTGGCAGATAAGAATACAAAACCTGAAGAAATACAGGGCTTAAAGGAAGAGCTAAAAGAATATGAGGATCTTTTAAAATATACCAAGCAATACCAGAAATATCGTGCCATATACGTTAATCCATTTAGTTTGGTCATGCCTCAAGAAACTTTAAATACTACTCAAGTACAAGCTAAAGCATTAAATTCACAAAATTATGAAATTACAGTGCAATCTTTAGGTGTAGGGTCTTTATCTGGATTAGGCAGTTCATTAATTGTTCAAGGTGCGCCTAATGACCCAAATTTAAAATGTGAATGGAAGCCTGATTTAAACCGTATCATGATGTATCGTACTGATGGCAAAGTAACCAGTCTCTCGGATACGGAGTATTGCCGTTATACAATTAAAGACAAGCAGACAGGTGCCAGCAGTACAGGTATTTTGCAGGGCGCATTTGTAAATATTAAACCGATTGTAAAAAATGACGAATATAGAATTAGCGCAGAAAACAATCTGACCGTAACTGTGAATCCCTTAGAGAATGACAGTGATGATGGCGATGGTCCACGGATGAATGGCAAGGCTGCTTTCTATCGTGATAAAGATGGTCGTGAGATTCCAATTCGTATTGTCAAGCTTCCTGCTGGAGTAAGCCTTTCTGCAGAGCGAGAAGGACCATGCCCAGGGAATTTTGCAGGTGAAACCTGTTATGGTGGAAAATTGACCTTTAGTGTGAAAAATACTTTTAGTCAGTCAGATTATGAAATGCAGTATCATGTTTTTGATGCAGATGAATTGATGTCAGATACAGCTAGAATTAACTTAAAAAATACGGCTAAAAATACCAATACATCATCAAGTGGTGGTGGTTCATTTGGAATTTGGGGAATGTTCGGATTATTAGGTCTGGCAGGATATCGCCGAGTTAGAAAATAATTGCAGTATGAAAAAAAGCCTCCAGATGGAGGCTTTTTTATTTAACTAAAATCAATGAGTTTTAGGTTGAGTGAGTTGCTGGTATTTCTGGATATATTCTTCACGGATCGCCAGTCGTTCTTCTGGCGATGCTTTTTGCATCCGCGCACCTAACTCCTTACGTTCCTGACTGCTCATCATTTGCCAGGTTTCACGCATACGCCGCTTTTCAGCTTTAGGAAGCTGAGTGAACCAGTCCATGCGTTGCTGTAAATTAATACGTTGCTGTTCAGGTATTTCTTTTAAGGACTGATAACGTTTGATTAATGCCAGTTGTTCGGAATCAGAAAGAGTATCCCAGGTTTCATTGACCTGCGTATTGGCATCTTTGGAAAAAATCCAAAAACGTTCAAATCCCGCAAAGCTGGTTTGCAGGAAGCTGAATGCACAAAATGCAATTGCTAATCTTTTAGCTGCCATGTGGAACTTTGTCCTCACCTAAAACCATTAACATTTCCAGATCTTCAAGCATCTGTGGGGAGAGTTTGGGGGTAGATACTACCTGAGTCTGAGGTTCGTTATGGCTGACAATATTCGGTAGCACTACCACGCCAGCAATCGCAGCAGCCAAAGCAAAGCCAGACATTTTTAGAAATGCAAAGCGTGAATGTTGTGCGTCATGAATATGCTCCAGCACATGATTCATCACCACCGGTTTATCTTTGTGGTGCTGTGCCAGTCCATCAAGTTTGGAAGTTACTTGCTTTAAGAAATCATCTTGCTTCATTCGGATGATCCTCCCAGATATGGATTTAAGTGTGCTAGAGAGGCACGTAGACCTTGAATAGCACGGTGATAATGGGTTTTCACACTGCCTTCTGTACAGTTCATAATTTGCGCTGTAGTTTGAGTATCAAAGCCTTCCCAGGCTCTGAGCATAAATGCTTGCTGCTGACGCACAGGTAATTTGGCAACCGCCTCCTGAATTTCTTCAGCAGTTACTGCCTGATCCAGAAATTCTAAAGGTGAGGGCGTAGATTCATCTACCAGATTGTCAAATTCGACTTCGTCGTCATCGAAGCTGACTTTTTTGAAAAAGGAAAATGGCTGGTTGCGACGTGCTTCTTTACGACGCCAATCCTGTAATTTGTTATTCAGAATCGTATAGAACAGGGGATACCACTCTTCAGTGCTTTTCTCTGCATAAGATTTATGCAAAGAAATAAAAGCTTCCTGAACCAGATCCATTGCGATTCCATGTTGTCCTTGAGTCGCACTTTCCATCATCACCAAAGCACGCCCAGTCACGTCCTGCATGAAATTTTTCAGGCGAGACTCTGCCGTACTCTTTAGAATACTCGCATCTTGTGACTGCAACGGTTTCGGTGCTAAATCCATAGAGATGGAAAATCCTGTCATTGGATACCCACCATTATTCCCAAGTTCATGTGCATATAACGTTGGGAATAACGATTTGGTTGACAATAAAACTTATTATTTTTGTAGTGTAATCTATTTTATAAATACACTGACTGGAATTAAAACAATGTAACCTAAATACCGTATTAGATACGTTGACGTACCATCTCAAAGAAACAGATAGAGCCTGCAATCGCAACATTCAGGGATTCCTGTCCACCTGGCTGTGGAATAGTCACCGCTTCGGCATGTTGCAGGGCATAGTCAGATACACCTTGGCCTTCATTGCCCAGAATCCAGACGCAGGCTTTATGCAAGTCCTTGCTATACAGGCTGCTAGAACGATGTGAGCTGGTGACATATACCGGAATCTTGAATTGCGGTAAAAGGTCTTCTAGTGCAATATTTTCAAAAGTTTGCAAAGAAAAATGTGCGCCCATACCTGCACGTAATACCCGTGGTGACCAAAGAGATGCTGAACCCTTGGTACAAATGACCTGATCAATACCGGCAGCTGCTGCTGAACGTAGCAGGGTACCGACATTGCCGGGATCCTGCACATTTTCAAGGATCAGGGTGTCAGCCGTAAAATCAAGTGCCTGGTTTGAGCTTGGAATATCCACAATCGCCATACAGGCAATTGAAGTGCCTAAGGTACTCAGGTCTTTATAAAGCGATTCACCAATGACAAAGACCACACCAGTATATTTGTTTAAAATAATGTCGAAATCAGGATGCTCTAAAGCATGTTCAGTCGTGAAGATCGAATTGATTTTCTTGTTTTCATGTAACCATGCAAGACACAGGTGCGTGCCTTCAAGCACAGTCTGTCCTTGTTTTTTTCGATAAGAATTCTGTTCAATTAAACCGCGTAAGTTTTTGATTTTAGGATTGTCTTTGGATTCAAGGAAGATGGTTGGCATAAGAAGAAAGTCCACGGCAGTCAATCAAGGATCAACTGCCGTTTAAAAATTAGTGGTGGTAGCTGGTCACAAGCTCAACTTCATTTTTTGAGCCAATGATGACAGGAACACGTTGATGCAGATTTGTAGGTTCGATTTCAAGAATGCGGACACGACCAGTCGTTGATGCACCGCCAGCCTGTTCCATTAGCATACTCATTGGATTGGCTTCATACATTAAACGTAAACGACCTGCTTTAGTTGGGTCTTTTAAGTCGTATGGGTACATGAAGATCCCGCTACGGCACAGAATACGGTGAATATCGCCGACCATACAAGCAACCCAGCGCATATTGAAATCTTTGGCGCGAGGACCTGTTTTACCTGCCAGCAATTCATCGATATAACGCTGTACAGGCGCTTCCCAGTGACGCTGATTCGATGCATTGATTGCATATTCTTTAGTATCAGCAGCCACCTGAATCGCTTCAGAAGTCAGCAGAAACTCTTGAGTTTCAGGATCGAAAGTGAAGAATACCACACCAGCACCCACAGTAAGTGCCATCATGGTTGATGGGCCATACAGGACATAACCAGCAGCAACCTGATTGACACCAGCCTGCATGAAGTCTTCTGCCTGGGTTACACTATTTTTTGCAGGAAGAATCGAAAAAATGGTACCCACACACATGTTGATATCAATATTGCTTGAACCATCAAGTGGATCGAACAATACTAGATATTGACCATTTTCCTGAGCTGAAGTGAATTCATCCAGTTCTTCAGAAGCTAAACCGCCTACATGTGGATGTACTTTTAATGCATCAATCAGATAATCATTGGAAATCACATCCAGTTTCTTTTGCTCTTCGCCTTGAACATTTTCATGCTGAGCACTACCTAATACACCCGCTAGAGCACCTTTTTGCAGGAGTTGGTCAATACGCTTGCAGGTATTTCCAATTGTTTCAATTACTTGTGCAAGTTCAGGTGTGAGGTTCCCGTTTTGTTGTTGTAGAAATTGGGATAAGGTGCGGTATGACATAAGGGAAAAACTCCAAGACTTATAATCGGGGAAAAAGATCAAAACGATATACGGCTATATTTTAGATGAGAACGTTCGAAAAGGACAATTAAACTGAATTATTTGTTGTGATTTTGCCCTTGCAACTCCTGTGGAAAGTGCTATGTTGAATCAAAGGAAAAAATGATCATAGGAGCACAGAGATGACAACATTAAAGTTTGATGCGACTCCAACGCCGAGCGAAGCGATTAATCTCGATGAAATTTCTGAAGACAAAATGAAAGAAGCGTGGAAGGATTACGAAGCAAAACCTGAATATAAAAAATTCAATAAACACGACATGATTGAATCCATGCAAACTGCCGAAGAAGTTGAAGGCAAAGAGTAATTTTATTCTTTGATCTTTCAAATATCTTCCTAATAAAAAAGCACTCAATTGAGTGCTTTTTTATTAATGATGCATTATTTAAATGATCACTTATTTTAGTAGTGGTGGAACAGCTTCGTAGTTGATTTCTACACGGCGGTTTTCTTTCCATGCACTTTCATCATGACCAGGATTAACTGGCATTTCTTTACCATAGCTCACTGCTTCAAGTTGGCCTGCATTTACACCAGAGGTGATCAGGAAACTTTCTACTGCTTTGGCACGACGTTCACCAAGCGCCATGTTGTATTCACGTGTACCACGTTCATCTGTATGGCCTGTCAGAGCTACACGAGAGTTTGCATTTGCCATCAGGAACTGGGCATGTGCTTGCAGAGTGCGGATATCGTCATTGCTCAGTTCACTGCTGTCATAGTCAAAGTGAACTACACGTTTAGCTAAATAAGCCTTATTTTCCGCAGTTACACCTTTAGCAGATGCACCAGCCATATTTTGAGCGCTTAAAGCTGCATCTTCACTTAGACCTTCAGTGCTTACAGTGGTGGTGCCACTCGTATCTAGGTTGCCAGTTTGAACTTCAGCTGCTGGTTTACGGCTGGCACAACCAGTCATTACGATTGCGGCTGCAAGTAAAGGAAGTGCAAATAATTTTACTTTGTTCATTCTTCATCTCCATGAAGGTTGATTATGGGGTAAAGCATTTATAAATATTGAACTATTATTTTGGTGCCCAAGCAGGTTCGCGGACTTCACCTGTTTCACTTGGTAAATTCATGCGGAACCGACCATCAAGAGACATGATGGATAACAATCCACGGTTACCTTCGCGAGTGGCATAGACCACCATCTGACCATTTGGCGAGAAGCTAGGTGATTCGTCCAGGCTGGTTGGCGTCAGGATATTGGTCACACCTGAGCTAATATCCTGTACAGCCACTTTATAGTTACTGCCACTTGGACGATGAACCAATGCAAGTTTCTTACCATCTGCACTTAAGGTTGCACGGGCATTAAATGCGCCACGGAAAGTCAGACGTTTGGTACTTTCATTATTAAAATCATAGCGGTAAATCTGCGGAGAACCACCACGATCTGAAGTAAAGATAAATGATTTTCCATCCGGCGCATAACGTGCTTCTGTATCAATTGCGCTATCGTTGGTCATGCGTTTTAACTGGCGTGTTTCCAGATTCATCTGATAGATTTCCGGGTTACCATGCATAGACGCCGTAAATAGCATGCTCTTGCCATCTGGAGAGAAGCTTGGTGCACCGTTTAATCCACGGAAGCTGGCCAGCTTTTCACGTTGACCAGTCGCCAGATCCTGTACATAAATGGCCGGACGTTTGGTTTCAAAAGATACATATGCAATTTTTTTCGCGTCCGGTGTCCAGGCAGGTGACAGGATTGGATCACGCGAAGTCAAAATGGTCTTTGGCTGTTCACCATCCGTATCGGCAATCTGCAAGGTATAACGCTGATCAGGCGTTGCCGGGTTACGCAAGACATAAGCAATACGGCCAGTGAAATCTCCCGGAATACCAGTTAATGCCTGATAGATGGCATCACTGATCATATGGGCTGCGTGACGGGTACGTGAAGCAGGAACAGTCAGCAACTCATTCAGTAAGTATTGACGTTTTTCGACATCATACAATTGATACTGAATGCTATAAGAACCATCCGGATTGGTCTTGGATGAACCGGTCACCACATAAGGTACGCCTGCAGCTGCCCATGCTTCAGCATTTGGCGAATTCAGTTGTGCTGTAGCAGGTAAATTCTTCGAGGCACTGGCAAATTTTCCAGAACGATTCAGGTCATTTTCCACCACCGGATAAATACTCTGATCCTGGCTAAAAGGCACAATGGCAATTTTAGGGGCAGCTTCAGGAGCTTTGGTAATTTCCAGATGCAGTTGGGCCTGAGACTGGGTCGCAGTGACGGCACCCAAAGTGGTCATGATTGCAAGGCAGAGTAGGTGTTTGCGTGTCTTTTCCATCATTCGTTATTTACTCAAATCAACGGAGTTATTTATAAGTGATTGGGCTACATCATTGCATGGATTTATGCGAAATAGACCACGAATTTATCATCAAACTGTTATATCACTATGGAGAGTGATTATTATTTAATCTGTTTCAATTGAAGTTTAACTCAAAAAAACAGCCATAACACTTTTTCTTTATTATGGCTGTTTCTTATTAATGAGCTGTAAAGGTTGAAGTAAAACTTCGTGCTTCACGGCGTGCATCCGGATCTGAAGGCATTGGATAAGGTGCAGCAGCACGTACTGCCGCTTCTACACTGGCTTTCATATCTGGATCACTGGCACTCACCACCACAGAAACCACAGAACCACTATCGCTTAAAGTGACCCGAGCAGTCGCTTTCTGGCCTGAAGAGCCCACTGGGGTATCCCATGCACGTCTGATTTTATTTTCGAAATCACGTTTTGCAGTAGAGGCAATTCGTTTAGATTCCGCTTTTTTCTGTGCAGCTTCTTCAGCAGCCTGTTTGGCTGCAGAGGCTTTGGCATCAGCTTCTGCCTTGGCTTTCGCATCTGCATCTGCTTTAGCCTTTGCCGCAGCGTCAGCTTTATGTTTAGCATCCGCCTCTGCTTTAGCTTTTGCAGCGGCATCAGCTTTATGCTTGGCATCAGCATCCGCTTTGGCCTTCGCAGCCGCATCAGCTTTACGTTTAGCTTCGGCATCTGCTTTAGCCTTCGCAGCCGCATCAGCTTTACGTTTAGCTTCAGCCTCTGCTTTGGCTTTTGCCGCAGCGTCAGCTTTATGCTTGGCATCAGCATCCGCTTTGGCCTTCGCAGCCGCATCAGCTTTACGTTTAGCTTCAGCCTCTGCTTTAGCTTTTGCAGCGGCATCAGCTTTACGTTTAGCTTCGGCATCTGCTTTAGCCTTCGCTGCCGCTTCAGCTTTACGTTTAGCTTCGGTATCTGCCTTGGCTTTTGCCTCGGCTTTTTGCTTGGCGGCTAAATCAGCCTTTTTCTGCGCTTCAAGTTTGGCTTTTTGCGCAGCATCGGCTTTACGCTGTGCTTCTACTTCGGCCTTACGCGCTGCTTCAGCTTCAGCCTTAGATTTTTGTGCAGCCTCTGCTTTGGCTTTGGCAGCAGCCTGTTTTGCCTGTTCGGCGGCTTCAGCACGTTTTGCAGCTTCGGCTGCTTGTTGGGCAGCCTTGGCTTGAGCAAGCTCTGCTGCTTTTGCTTCTTGCTGAGCTTTTTGAATATCGATCTGTGGGGGTGCTGGTGCAGGCTGCGGTGCCGGAGGTGCCGGTGCAGCTGCCGTTGGAACCACAGGCGCGGGCTCTACACTCGGTTCAGCAGTTTGGGTAATTTCTTCTGCAATATTTTCATGTGCAGTTTCTTCAAACTCGGTTTCTTCACGAGTCACTGGCTTGAGGTCTTCAGGTTTAATTAAGACCGTTTTAATCTGTTTTGGCGGTTCAGGTGGCTTACTCATGCCCAGAAAAAGCAGGCCCACCAAAGCAACTGCATGGATTCCTAGCGTAAACCCAATTGCAATTGCTTTCTTCTGAAACGGTGGTTTCTGATAATTTTTCATACTTTATTCTAATGGCTTGGTTAGTAAGCCCACTTGGGATAAACCGGCATCCTGCAGGCTTGACATCAAGGCCATCACATCGCCATAAGGGCGAGTAGTATGACCATTGATCACGACATTTAGGATCTTGTTTTCACTTTCAGCAGTGCTTTGCGCTTCTATCAAAGTCTGCGTCAAAGCCTCTAGGGTGACAGGACCTGTGGTCTGATTTTTATATTCCAGAAAATAAGTACCATCTTCTTTTAAAGTGACAATAGTAGGCGCATCTTTGGATTCGATTGGCAAGCCATTGGCCTGCGGCAAATCGACCTTGATGCCACTGGTAATCATTGGGGCAGTCACCATGAAAATGACCAGAAGTACCAGCATTACATCGATGTAAGGCACTACATTCATGTCACTTTTCAGTGGTTTTTTAATACGCTCGAAGCGTCCTGAACGTTGAATGGCCATTAGTCATTGTCCTGCGTAGCGCCCACAGATTGACGTTGCAGTAGTGCCACCATTTCTTCAGCGAACAGAGCACGGTCAGAGTACAGTGCTTCACCTTTAGATGTGAAATGGTTAAAGGCTAAAACCGCAGGAATTGCAGCAAATAAACCAATCGCCGTTGCAATCAGGGCCTCTGCAATACCAGGTGCGACAGTGGCCAAAGTGACCTGATCCACATCTGCCAGACCAATAAAGGCATTCATGATGCCCCAGACGGTACCAAACAGACCGACATAAGGAGCAACTGAACCAATACTGGCCAGCGCACCCAAGCCTTGTTCCAGATGTCCCTGATCACGACTTAAACCTACACGCAGAATACGTTCGGTTCCTTCAATCGACTGGGCAGTTGGTGCATGGCGTTTTTTAAGTTTAAGGAACTCGCCCAGACCCTGATAGAAGATATCTTCCAGACCGGTACGTTTGGAATTGAGCTGGGCATTGTTATAAAGCGTCTTGAGTTCGGCACCTGACCAGAAAATTTTCTGGAAACGATCGTCGTCAGCCTGAGCCTTTTTATAGCTCATGGTTAACTTGGCAATCAGATACCAGCTGTACAACGAGGCTAACAGGAGAGAAAGCATCACCAGTTGTACGACAGGGCTTGCTTGTAAAATAAGATCTGAGACTTGAAGAGATGATTCTAACTGAGTTGCCATAGCTGTTACGTGTGCCAATAAATTTTTTTAGTCTTGTTCCAATTCTTTTTGAATTAGTTCGCGGATTTCATCCGGGAGTCGACGTGGTCGCATCTCTGCACTGATACATGCCAACTCAACCTCACCTGATGCAAGCATGATTTCACCACGATAAATATTTTGTTGCAATACAAATGATGAAGCTTTACATGAAATGACACGTGCAGTCACGGTAATCAGGTCATCCATGAGGATTGGGCGCATATATTTGACGTTAATTTTGTGCACAACAAAGTTGTAGTCGGACTGATGCCAGTAGTGACTCACTCCGGAAGCACGTAACCATTCAGTACGGGTACGTTCCATATAGCGAATATGGTTAGCGTGGTAGACAATGCCACCCGCATCAGTATCTTCAATATAGACGCGGATATTGAATTCAAAGTGATTCGCCATAGTTTTGTTCCATGCAGATTTTACGAAATTATTGCTTGTTTTTAGAGGCTGGAGCAGGCTTAGAATTTGCCTTATTTATTCCAAAAGTCAAGCAATTTAGCGCGTCAAAGTTTAGCACTGTGAGCTTTGAGACCAATGGCACAAGATGTCAAATCTGGATGGAGTAGGGGCTAAGCCAGTACGGAACGGCCAATTGCTTATTAATACGGCTAAGTAAAAGCATGAATGAGACCAGTCATTCATGCTTGAGGAACTAAGAATCAGCTTTTGTTATTTTGTTTCCAGCTTACTTGTACCTGATTAGCCACTTTTGGATAATCCAGAATAAAGCGGACATGACTTTCTACGCCGGTTTTTAAAGTCGCATCATCGACTATAAAATTCGGGTTATGGTTTGGTGCTGCTTTGGCTGGGTCCTGATCTGCTGGGGTTGCTCCGACGAACACAAAGAGCGATGGCATGAGCTTGCCATAATAAGCAAAGTCTTCACTGGCACTAGCATTGTTATCAAGCAGATGCAGTTTATCTTCACCATTCACTTTAGCCAGAGTCGGACGCATCAACTGGGTCAAGGTTTTATCATTGGTGATAACAGGTGCATAAGGTGCAATTTCTACTTTGACTTTGACATCATTGGCTGCGGCATTGTGTTCCAGCATTTTCGGCAAGTCTTTTAAAATACCTTGACGGACATCTTCACTATTAGAACGAATCGTACCGACCATATTCACCTGATTAGGAATTACGTTTCCTGTGGTACCCCCCTGAATACTTCCAATACTGACCACGCCCATGCCTTTGGTTAAATCAGCTTTACGACTTACCAGACTTTGTAAATTATTAATCATCTGTGCAGAAGCATAGATGGGATCACGACCTGCCCAAGGCATTGAACCATGTACCTGATGGCCATCTACCTGAATACGTAAATGATCCGCGCTATTGAGAATCGCACCATCTTTATAGAAAATATTACCGCTTGGCATACCAGCCATCACATGCATTCCAAAAATGACTTCAGGCTGGGGATTCTTGAGTGCACCATCGGCAAGCATTTTACGTGAGCCGATCTGATCGCCCTGGCTAAAGTTATCAATATCTGCACCGCCTTCTTCAGCAGGCTGGAATACAAATACCACGGTTCCGGCAATCTTATCTTTATTGGCAGCGAGCACTTTGGCGGCACCTAGTAGCATTGCAGTATGCGCATCATGACCGCAGGCATGCATCACATAAGTTTCCTTACCTTGATAAATGCCTTTCTGCTTGCTGGCAAAAGGTACGGCTGCCGTTTCCTGAATCGGCAAGGCATCCATATCTGCACGTAATGCCATGACTGGGCCAGGTTTTGAACCTTTTAGAACGCCGATCACACCTGTTTTGGCATAACCTTTACGTACTTCAATGCCATAGGACTTTAATTCTTTTTGTATTAATTCCGAGGTTTTAAATTCCATATTGCCCAGTTCAGGATATTGGTGAATATGCTGGCGCAGTTTGATGGTATGCGCTTCGGCTGCTTTAACTGAATCATCTACCCAATCTGCTAAAGCTAGTTGACTACAGAATAGAAGAGGGAGACAAAGTGAAAGCGTCTTATGCATGTTCATATCAGGGAGAACCTTAAAAATCTGAATAGAGTTAAAGTGATGCCTGAGCATTACATAATGCACTACATTTGACCAAAACCCTCTGAGTATGGGTTTCATACCTTTTTGGTATATTCATTTTTAGTACTTGCTGATAAAGGGAATTTTACAGAGGTAGATATTGTAAAATTATGTAATTATAAAAATCTAATGGTCTATTTTATTTAAAAAATTCAAACTAATAGGGAATTTTTGAAGGGAATTTATATCTGATTTAAAAAACTCTCATTATGTAAGTTTCAACTATTTCTCTAAGTTAAATACTATTTTGGCATAAAAGTTGCTTTGGTTATTTCATAATTATTATTGATAGAATTTTTAAAAGAAATAGCCTAAGTATTTGTTTGAAGGGCAATAATTATATAGCTAAATAAACTACTTAATAATAAAGATTTGAGTTTGTGCTTTTGGAGCTAATTGATTGCAGTAGTCAATTAGCTCTTTTTCTTTGCGATAAAAAATGGCTAAGCCAAAAGAATTTTATCTTTACTTTGGCTCAGGGGGCGTCATGCCAAATTGTAAATAAGCCATATTGGTCGCAATACGACCGCGCGCAGTACGCATCACATAACCTTGCTGAATCAGATAAGGCTCAATCACATCTTCCAGAGTACCTGAATCTTCTGCCATTGCTGCTGCCAAAGCTTCTACACCCGCCGGGCCACCATCAAAGCGTTCCAATAACATCGACAGGTAACGACGGTCAAGCGTATCCAGGCCATCTTTATCCACGTTCAACATATCTAATGCACGTTGAGCCATTTCCTGAGTGACTTCACCTGTGCCTTTGACTTGAGCATAGTCACGTACACGACGTAATAAACGATTGGCAATACGCGGTGTACCACGTGAACGACGTGCAATTTCTTTTGCGCCATCTTCGGTCATTGGCACATCCATCAAACTCGCAGAACGTTTCACGATATGGGTCAGATCATCAACCGAATAGAATTCCAGACGCTGCACAATCCCAAAACGGTCGCGTAGTGGAGAGGTGAGTAGACCAGCACGTGTGGTTGCAGCGACCAAAGTAAATGGTGGTAAGTCCAATTTAATCGAACGGGCAGCAGGGCCTTCACCAATCATGATATCCAGCTGGTAGTCTTCCATGGCTGGATAAAGGATTTCTTCAATCACGGGTGACAGGCGGTGAATCTCGTCAATAAATAGAACATCACCTTCCTCAAGGTTGGTCAGCATTGCCGCCAGATCGCCCGCACGTTCTAGTACTGGGCCAGAAGTCGATTTCAGGTTACCCCCCATTTCACGGGCAATAATATTCGCTAATGTCGTTTTACCCAGACCCGGAGGTCCAAAGATCAGGGTATGATCGAGAGCTTCAGCACGGCCACGAGCTGCACCAATAAAGATTTCCATTTGCTCACGTACCACAGGTTGACCGATATAGTCATCGAGGGAAGTTGGGCGGATGGCACGATCAAAATGATCTTCGGGTTTTTCAGAACCACTGATGAGACGGTCTTGCATATCTTTTGAGTCAATCTCTATGGTTTATTTGAGGTGAATAAAGTCATAGCCTCAAAATGCATTAAAAATTCAGATGCCATTGTGTAGGCGTTGTCTTACTTTTGAAAGATCAAAAGTAACAAAAATCTTTTTGTTGAGTTGAAGGTACGTCCTGTACCCCAACTCAACTGGCGACATCCATGTCGCGAGTAATTTATATAAATAGGAGAATAAACAGTCTTATTTAAAGTAAAGTCATTTTCCTATTATCTATTCATCGACTTTAATGCAGCACGGATGATGTCGCTGGCTTCGGTAAATTCACCTTTAGCTGCATTCACCAGTTTTTGCGCTTCAGCCGGTTTATAACCGAGAGACTGTAATGCAGCTTCCGCTTCAGCCATGGCTGAATTGCCCATAAACTGAATTTGTGGAGCTGTCGAATTGCTTGGAGCAGTGCCCGCAGACATGGCTTTAAAGCGGTCGCGCAGTTCAATCATCAAACGTTCAGCCGTTTTTTTGCCGACTCCAGGCACTTTGACCAAGGTATTTACATCTTCATTTTCAACAGTATGGATCAGCATCTCAACACTTAAAGTTGAAAGAATGCCAAGTGCCATTTTCGGGCCAACGCCGTTCACTTTTAATAAAGTGCGGAAAATGGTTTTTTCCTGAGCATTTAAAAAACCATACAGTAATTGTGCATCTTCACGTACGGCCAGATGTGTCCACAGGGTAATTTTCTGGCCTTTTTGCAACTGGCAAAAAGTGGTGAGCGGCATATCAATTTCATAACCTACACCATTCACATTTAATAATACAGTCGGTGCTTCCAGCGCCAGCACTTCACCAATCAGGCATCCAATCATCTTTTATCATTACTCAATTCAGTTTTGCAGCATAGTAATCAGCATTTTCAGGAAAGGCAAAATCTCCTTCTGCAAAACAGGTGATTTTGCTGCAATAAGCATCTAATCCAGCAAGATGTTTTATAACAATCCGGCTTTATTGCCTTGCAATTCCTGTGACAGGTTATAAGCCTGATGATCCGAAAATTTCGAGATAATATCCAGCACCTGCATGATATTGTCATAATGGCTGTCTTTAAAATTCGCCCCTGAACGTTGCAAAATCGACATTAAACGCTGTTCTTTAAAACTCAGGTTTTTATGCGGTGTGGTCAGAGGAATAAAAGCATCCAGAATATTTTGCAGACTTTGATGGGCAATGATTTCTAAGCCTGCTTTCTGTGGATGTTCAAAAATCTTGTCACGTGCCAGTTCTTTGGCGCGATTAATACCGCTTTCAATATCTGATGAACAATACTGCAATAAAGTGCCTTGTAACTGGCCAGATAGAATCTGGTCATGGTGACGTGCAAAAGCAGTGGTCACTTCATTCACCAGACGTTTCATCACACGGCCACGCAGTGCAGCAATTTTCTGTTGCCAGGTCGTGTCAGGCATGCCGATTTCAGAAGGCGTGCCATAATCTCCGAGCAGATTTAAAAATACCGGTTCCACTTCAGCATAGCTGAGTATGTTCAGGCTAATGCCATCTTCAAGATCAATCAGGGCATAGCAGATATCATCGGCTGCTTCGAGTAGATAGGTCAGTGGATGACGACAATATCGATACTCGCCGAGCTGGATTAGTCCAAGCTCTTCCGCGATCTGCTTTAAAATCTCTTTTTCTGCCTGATAACAGCCAAACTTGGCACGGCTACTGGCAGGCAAATCTACCTGCGATGCCATGGTTTTTGACAGCCACGGATATTTTAAATAAGCACCTAAAGTGGCATAGGTCAGGCGCATGCCACCATCATTTGGATGATAGTCAATTTTGGTAAGCAGGCGCAGGCCTTGGGCGTTACCTTCAAACTGACGTACATCTGCTTCCTGTTCAGGGCTTAAATCTTTTAAGAAGTCAGTATGTGATACATCATCAAACCATTCCCGGATCGCATATTCACCGGCATGGCCAAAAGGCGGGTTACCAATATCATGCGCCAAACAGGCAGCTTGAATGATGGCACCTACATCAGCGGGTGACACCCAGGGTGGAAGCTGATCTTTAATTTTCTCTGCGGCCAGCATCCCTAGCGAGCGGCCAATACAGGAGACTTCCAGTGAATGCGTCAGGCGCGTATGAATACCATCGTGCTGAGTTAAAGGATGCACCTGGGTTTTACGGTTGAGCTGCCGGAAGCTCTGGGAAAAAATAATACGGTCATAATCTTTGTGGAACGGGCTACGTGCCAGTTCAGTGCTCTGCTTTTTACTACCAATCCGAACTGTCGAAAGCAGTTCCAACCAACGCATTTGAGTCATTTATCATTATTCAGTTCTCTACTTTCTGCATCATGCCAAAAAAGAGCGTAAAGCACTAGGGCAGTGCGACATGAATTGTCTTGCTGCATATGGTTATTTCAGTCAGCTGGAAAAGACTGAGATTAAAAATCGAAATCATCAAATGAACAATAAAAAGCAGGCTCAATGGCCTGCTTTTTGTTTAAGGCGAAGAATCAGATTAGCTCTTCGCCATTTTTCTTGGCCTGTTGTGTGTCTTTATAGACATTCAGGCAAATCGTGAACAAGACCAAGCTTGCCACCAATGGCCAAAAAAGTACATATAGGGTCAATAATTGACTTGTCATCTGAAATCTCCTTATTTACTTTTCTCAGATAGCTGGTGAAACTCAATCACCATCTTATTGATTTGTTTAAAATCAAATCGTTCTTTACTGTAGACCAGCGTCAACACAGTACATACCAGTGCACTAGTGCCATAAGCTGTTAGTGAGCTTAACAAGGTGCCGTATTCGTGCAAGAAGCCGATGGTCCATGGCATGAAGCCAATACTGGCCAATATGCCAACGACCAGACCCACTTTCTTGCCGAAGAAACCAAAGGTCATCAGTCCCAGCACCACACCAATCCCCAAGGTTGCAACGAGTTCAAAGCCAAGTGCGATCAATCCCTGAATCGGAAGCCATTCAAAACGTACTATCAGAAAGCTGAAAAATGCGAGGCCCACTGACCAGTTAAAGGCCTGGGCATTCACCTTGTCCCAATACAGGCTGACAATCACTGGGAACACAATAGATCCCCAAAGCGCTCCCACAAAAATCAGCATCGATAAAATGTCAAATTTCAAGGTGGCAATCACAATTCCAAGCATGGTGGCAACGATCATGGTCATACGGCCAATGAATAGCATTTTCTTTGGATCAGGGCGGTTTTTCGCAATCTGTTTGCCATAAATGTCCGTCATGACAATCGCAGACAGGGCAGACAGATCCGAGTCAGCGGTAGAAGACAGGGCTCCAATCACCATGATAAATAACAGCGCAACCATAAATGGCGAAAGATAAGTCGCTGCCATTTGTGGAATCAGGTTATTCAGGTTGCCATCAATGGGCTGAATACCTGCAAATAACGCCAATAATCCAAGCATGCCTAGACCAATAACAATTGCAGCATAACCAATCGTTGCAGTGATAAAGCTTGGCTTAATCAGATCTTCACGGACTGCAAACAGGCGCTGGGCAATGGTCTGATTACCAATTGCGTAGGCCAATACGGCAACAAAAAATGGCGCGCCTTGTTCCAAGAAGGCTGTTTTAGAGAAAAAATCCAGCTGTTCCGGTTGCAGATGATGAATCCCGCTTTGAAACAGGGATGGCCCACCTAAGGTAAAGAATAAGGTTGGAATAATAATCACCGCCGCGACAATCATTGCCACCAGTTGACCAAAATCGGTAAAGACTGAGGAGCGGAAGCCCGACCAGAGGGTATAGGACAGTACACCGATACTGGTAATCAGCACGCCATGGATAAAGCTTAAAGGAGATAAAATTTCAACCAGTGCCCCGGCGGCAGTAAAGTTTACCATCAGGCTGATCACGCTACCCACAATATTGGAACCCGCCAGAATCATCTGGCTTTGATTGCCATGCCGGGCATGCATGATTTCCGCCAAAGTATGTGCATTAGGCGCCAGTTCACGAAAGCGCTTGCCAAAGGGATAGATAAATAAAATCATCAGCGCACCCCACAAACCATAGTGTAGGGCACCGGAAACGCCGTATGTATATCCGGATGAAGCTGCTGCATAAAACGAGGCGGCCCAGATCCAGGTGGCGGTCATACTGGCCGCAGACATTCCAAATCCGATGGAGCCATTCGAGACCATGTAGCCATCGACATTTTCATTTTTCTGTTTAATACGTAACGATAGTAAAAAGGTGATGCCATAGAAAAGCACCATCAATAGTACAGTTGCTGTACTAGTGAATTGAAACATACATACTCCTTAAGCGGGTCACCTTTTGTTCTTGAAAATTAAATCATTGGTGACAGATTAAGGCTCTAAAATAGACAGAGCAGTGAAGCTATAGAACATCAAAAAATTAGTGTCCGAATATAGAATTTATATTCATCTCTACAGCAGAAAGGAAAAACCATTGCTAGGCCCAGAATTTGGACATTTCCTCAGCAATTCGGCTAGAGCTTAACATAAAATCATCAAATTTACTGATGAAGTGTCTATTTGGTAAAATTCTAAGCTGATATAGACGTGTGAGTCTGTTCCTCTGTTAGTTGAATAAAAAATAAAATTTTAGATATTTTTTAAGTGATTACAAATATTTATTTTAAATTTTTCGAGTTAAATAAAACCTGAGAATATGGATTAAATAAAAAGGTAACAAAATTTTATTATTAATTATTTCTTCATTATTTTTTTATATAGGCCTCATAATTTTTTTTAAATTTTCTTATAAATACGAGTGGTGTTTTGCTATTTATATTGTGCTTTTTACGCATAATAAAAATAATGAATAAGTGATGAAATTTCAAAATATTGGATATGGTAGGGTAATTTTATCGATATCATTTTTGGTTGTTCAGATAAGTAAATTTCGCTTAATTATGATCTAAGAAAATAAATATCAAATATGAAAAAATAAAGGGATTAAATAAGGAATTTTATTTTTATTCTTTTAGAGGATGAGAATAGATATCTGGTTTTCCCCCTGCACATGATGCCAGATTAAAATACCACTCAGTATTAATTATTCTTTCATAGAGGGTAGTAATTTGCCTCTGGTGCTGTAATGGCGGAGATCAGCGGAGAACTGTTCCTTGTGGTGCAGAATGGCAGAAGACCTTTAACCAGTTTTCTAATCTTAGAAGTCAAAGTTAAGAGTCAATCAAAATAATTAAAAACAGTCTGCAAAAAATATGACTTCATGAAATCTTGTAATCAAGTATTTCATTTTGGCCTAATCGGCGCTTTGACAGGTCATGACAATAAAACCTGAATTTGATTTTGTCCCGATTGTTGTTGAAAAATAATACAATTTTTATGCAGAAAATTATTCTGAGGCGGTTTTGATTTTTCTTGAAAAAAATGTGTTAAGCTGTGCGACTACATTCAATTTTTTTATCTGAAAATAAAAGCATTATTTATAAAATGCTATAGCTTTTCGCTTGAGTTTTCTCATTTCCTCTCTAGCCGATTTATATATTTCACAGTAGAATATGCGCTCTCTCAAGTCACATTGTGGCATGGTCGCTCGATCATCCCGTGGAGCCAAAATCAGCATGTTTATCGTTGCCGGTGCACCTGCACATTCTTCTTTTAAGAAAGCTCAACTACTCACACGTTTATCGTCAATTAGTTCTGTTCAATCACTAGAAAGTCAATTTGTTTATCTTTTTGACCAAGCGCTCAACGAGCAACAACAGCAATCCGCTTTACAGCTTCTCAACGATGGTCAATCATTTGAACTGCACCAGGCTGCAAGTGATGAAATCCAGATTCTAGTGACACCGCGTGTCGGCACGATTTCACCGTGGTCATCAAAGGCAACTGATATTTTTGCCAACTGTAATACACCGATTCATCGTTTAGAACGCGGTGTTTTGTTTACTTTGAAGGGCGAAAAAGAGCTTTCTAAAGAAGCATTACAGATCTTGCATGACCGCATGACTGAAAGCGTTTTCAATGCGATTGAAGATGCTGCAGTATTATTTACTGAAACTGCTCCGAAACCCTTGAACTCGATTGATATTCTGGGTCAAGGTAAAGAAGCATTGGTTAAAGCCAATAATGAATTCGGTTTTGCGCTGTCTGAACAGGAAATTGATTACCTGACAGAGGCATTTACTAAACTGGGTCGTAACCCGAACGACATCGAACTGATGATGTTTGCTCAGGCAAACTCAGAGCACTGCCGTCATAAAATCTTCGGTTCTGAATGGACGATTGATGGTGAAGTTCAACCATTGTCATTGTTCCAGATGATCAAAAATACCTATAAAGAATCACCAACAGACGTATTGTCGGCTTATAAAGACAACGCATCGGTGATTGTTGGTTTTGATACGCAACGTTTCTATCCAACTCAAGAAGATAACGGTCAACACGTTTATAAATACAAAAGCCAGGCCGCTCACATCCTGATGAAAGTGGAAACTCACAACCACCCAACAGCGATTGCACCATTTGCTGGTGCCGCAACAGGTTCAGGCGGTGAGATTCGTGACGAAGGCGCGACTGGTCGTGGTGGTAAACCTAAAGCGGGTTTAACTGGTTTCACCGTATCTAACCTGAATATTCCTGGCTTCGAACAGCCTTGGGAAGAAAACTACGGCAAACCTTCACGTATGGCATCTCCATTGCAGATCATGATTGAAGGTCCATTGGGTGGCGCAGCGTTTAACAACGAATTTGGTCGTCCAGCGCTGACGGGTTATTTCCGTACTTTCGAACAAAACGTCAATGGCGAAGTGAAAGGCTTTCATAAGCCAATCATGATCGCGGGTGGTTACGGTAACATCCGTCCAGACCACGTTGAGAAAGATGCTATCCAGCCGGGTGATCTGTTAATCGTTCTAGGTGGTCCAGCCATGCTGATCGGCCTTGGCGGTGGTGCAGCATCTTCTGTAGATAGCGGTAAACTGGGTGAGAACCTGGACTTTGCTTCGGTTCAACGTGAAAACCCGGAAATGGAACGCCGTTGTCAGGAAGTGATCGATACTTGCTGGCGCATGGAAGATGGAAACCCAATTGTTTCTGTACATGACGTCGGTGCGGGTGGTATTTCGAATGCGATGCCTGAGCTGGTAAACGATCATGAGTTAGGTGCAGTACTGGATCTTCGTAAGATCCCATCGCTTGAGCCAGGCATGTCGCCAATGGAAATCTGGTCAAACGAAGCGCAAGAGCGTTATGTGCTTGCGATCCGTCCAGAATCTTTACCATTGTTTGAATCTATCTGTGCACGTGAACGCTGTCCGTTTGCGGTACTGGGTGAAGCAACTGAAGCACGTCATCTGACTGTTGAGGATCCATTGTTCGGCAACAAGCCTGTGGATATGCCAATGCAAGTGATGCTTGGTGGTACACCACGTATGAGCCGTTCATATGAAACTGCTCCGCGTAAAGGCGATGACTTTGATGCGTCTAAAGTCACTGATCTGAAAGATGCGATTTATCGCGTGATCAAGAATCCAACAGTTGCATCTAAATCATTCCTGATCACCATTGGTGACCGCTCGATTACCGGTATGGTTGCACGTGATCAAATGGTTGGTCCATGGCAGGTTCCTGTAGCAGATGCTGCAGTAACGACTACCAGCCTTGTCGGTTACACGGGCGAAGCAATGGCAATGGGGGAACGTCCACCAGTTGCATTGTTAAACCCAGCGGCTTCTGCACGTTTATCAGTTGCTGAATCGATCTCGAACATCATGTCTGCGAAGATTGATCAGATCAGCGACATCAAACTGTCTGCAAACTGGATGGCGGCTGCAGGTCAACCGGGCGAAGACCAAGCCTTGTTTGAAGGCGTAAAAGCCATTGGTATGGAAATGTGTCCAGCGCTGGGCATTGCAATTCCAGTCGGTAAAGACTCATTGTCAATGCGTACCACCTGGAATGACGAAGGCGAAGACAAATCTGTTACTTCTCCAATGTCAGGCGTGATCACTGCATTTGCACCTGTAACTGATGTTCGCAAAACATTAACCCCTGAGCTGAAAAATATTGAATCTGTACTGGTTCGTATTGATCTGTCTAAGGGTCAGTTCCGTTTAGGCGGTTCGATCTTGGCTCAGGTATACAAAGCAATTGGTTCAGTGACTCCTAATGTCGATAGCTTTGATGACTTCAAAGCATTCTTCGCACTGGTTCAAGACTGGAACAACCGTGGTCTGATCAAGGCTTACCATGACATCGGTGATGGTGGTTTACTGGCAACTGTTGCGGAAATGATGTTTGCTGCACGCCTAGGCGTAGCGCTAGAAGACCAATCAGTTGAAGCATTGTTCGCTGAAGAAATCGGTGCAGTTCTGCAAATAGCGAAAGCAGATTGGGAAGCATTACAAGCAGAAATCACTACTTCTACTCTAAAAGATGCGATCTCTGTAGTAGGTACAGTGAACAGCTCTGACCAGTTATCTGTAAATGGTTTAGTACTTGACCGTGCTGATTTACAAGTCGCTTGGACTGAAGTTTCTCATCAAATCCAGCGTCTGCGTGACAACGTAGAAACTGCAGATCAAGAATTTTCGTTGGTTACTGACAAATCACACAAAGGTTTGATTGCTCAACCGACATTTGATCTGAACGAGCAAATCGAAGCGCCGTACATCAATTCACGTCGTCCAAATATGGCAATTTTGCGTGAACAGGGTGTGAATGGTCATGTAGAAATGGCAGCAGCATTCGACAAAGTCGGCTTCAATACTGTTGACGTACACATGAGCGATCTTCTAGCTGGCCGTATCAGCCTGGATGACTTCGAAGGTCTGGTCACATGTGGTGGCTTCTCTTACGGTGACGTATTGGGTGCAGGTGGTGGCTGGGCGAAATCAGTATTGTTCAATCAGCAACTTCGTGACCAATTCGAGAAATTCTTTAACCGTCAGGAGACCTTCTCTCTAGGGATCTGTAATGGTTGTCAGATGCTGTCACAATTAACTCCACTGATTCCAGGTGCAGATGCTTGGCCTCGTTTCCATCGCAACAAGTCAGAAGTATTTGAAGCACGTAGCGTTAATATTCGCGTAGAGAAATCTCATTCTGTATTGCTAGAAGGTATGGAAGGTTCAATTCTTCCAATCGCTGTGGCACATGGTGAAGGTCGTGTGGTTGCATCAGCTGAAAGCATTGCTGCATTGAATGCCAATAACCAGGTGATCATGCGCTATGTGGATAGCCAAGGTAATGCGACTGAGCAATATCCATTGAACCCGAATGGTTCGCCTGAAGGGATCTCTGGTGTAACTTCGAAAGATGGTCGTGCGACGATCCTGATGCCACACCCTGAGCGTAACTTCCGTGCGATCCAGCACTCTTGGAAACCAGAAGACTGGGATCAGGACGGTGCATGGTTACGTATGTTCCGTAATGCGCGTAAGTTCATTGGCTAATCTGATTTAGCTTCAAAAAAGGGTCGCAGTAGCGGCTCTTTTTTATTATTAGAATTTTAAGTGACCCAGCAAAGCTAGAAAAATCATTTACTTTTGTTTAGACTAGCTTCATCAATTGCCACCAGTGGGTGGCTTTTTGCTTTTTAAGCAGTTTGAAACATTTATTTAATTTTCTCCCGCTGAACTGGTTTAGATTTTGCTTTTATATCTGCACAGAAATGATATTGTGTAAATAATGCACAATATTTATGCACTTTAAAGGAAAGATGGTATAGATCAGTTCAGTATCAACACTCAAGAATGAGGTGATGACATGGCTAAGACGCTCAGAATAATGGATAGAACAGAATTACGTCAGAAAGGTTGGTGGTTATTTGGTTTTGTTGTTGGCCTACAGGTACTGTTCTTGGTAGGTAGTTATTTGCTACAGGGTTCTTGATCAACAGATTTAAAAAAGCCACCGAGAGGTGGCTTTTTCATTTTTAAAATTATATATTTGTTGAAAATGGGTGAAAAATATAAGATGGATAATCAGGAAAAATTAATAAAAATAGAAACTATTCAGAATTTACTTATAGCTCGTGCTACAGGTAGTAATGAAAATACTAGCGAATATGAAACTTTAAGATTCTATTTATTAAAAGAAGCTGATATTAAAAATTTATTACCAAAATACATTCTAACGTGTAGAAATCTACAGCAATTTTGGCAATTTATTAAATTTGAATATGCAACATATGCTGAAAGACGGGATTTCATTTGGAAGTCCTTTCAACCCATATTAGAAAAACTAGAATTTAGTAGTGAAGTCCCTTCTGATCAAATTATAAAGAATGTCGTTCAAAATATAGATTCATATTATATCCATACAATCTGGAACAAAGCCTTAGAAAGAAGAACGACTGATCCAGATGGTGCAATTACTCTGTCTAGAACTCTTTTAGAGTCAACATGCAAACATATCCTAGATGAGCTAAGTGTAGAATACGGTAATGCTCCAGATATAAACCAGTTGTATAGATTAGTCAGTAGTAATTTAAACTTGTCTCCATCACAGCATACAGAGCAGATATTTAAGCAAATCTTAGGTGGCTGTAGTGCGATAGTTGAAGGTTTAGGCTCATTAAGAAATAAAATCAGTGATGCTCATGGTCAAGGTAAAAATAATGTGAAGCCTTCTCCTAGACATGCTGAGTTTGCAGTAAATTTAGCAGGAACAATGGCAGTTTTTTTATTTTCTACTTGGGAAATGAAAAAAGAAAAGACATAAAACAGACTACCTTTTGATGGTCTTTGACAGGATACTTACACAGCCAGTTGAATTTCCTTTAACCTCACCTTCAGCGTATTTTCATAATCAAACTGATCATTGGTACTATCCTATAACGCCAAACTACATAACCATCCGGACGAACCAGAACTGCCACAGATTCATGAATTTCAGACTTAGCAATCCAGGTGCTATACACATCATGAGAAACAATCCGAATCACATCCAAATATGGCAAGTTCAGTGATTCAGCTGCCTGACCCCCGCTTTCACCCGATTCAGTGTCGAATACTGTGTCATGCAAGACACCATGTGTAAACTTGATACAGGCATAAATGTATGAGGGGGCAAAATCTAGCCATGTATAAAAGGTAGTTATATGAGTATTAGCATAAGCTATTGATCTATTAATATTTTCAATATGTTGGCCTAAATCTAAGATAAGTACCTATTTTTTGAAGTGAGCAATCTATGGAACTTCGACATTTACGCTATTTTATTACCGTGGCGCAGGAGCAGAGTTTCACTAGGGCTGCTGAAAAACTGTTTACGGCTCAACCTTCTTTAAGCCAGCAGATTAAAGATCTGGAGCAGGAAATTGGTGTTAACCTGTTTGAACGTTCTTCACGAAAAATACAGTTAACCGATGAAGGCAAGGCCTTTTTAATCTATGCAGAAAAAGCTCTGGAAAATGCCAAATTGGCTGTTGCATCAGCACGACAGGTGGCCCAGCAGAAAAATAATCAGATTCATATTGGCTTTCTGAATGTTGCCGAACTAAAAGTTATGCCACATATTTTGGCCAAGCTGAAAAAGACCATGCCAGATTTAAAAATTCATCTGCATAGCCTGTTCTGTCTGGAACAGCTTCAACATCTAAAAAATGCTGAATTAGATCTAAGTATTACCCGTTTTCAGCTGGATCATCCGGATTTTGAAAATATCCATTTATTGACGGAACAAATTCACTTGGTTGCAGCCAAGCATTTGCACCCAACCGATCGGATACTGAAATTACAGGAACTGAAAAATCATACGATTATTATGTGTGATCAGAATGCATCACCCATATTTTACGAAAGACTCAATGCCTTGATGTCCTTTGATCAGCTAAAGCACGATCAGGTGCTGTGGGCGACCAATGTGCTACAGCATATTAACCTGATCAATATGGGGATGGGTTTTAGTTTTGCTCCCGATTATCTATTACTGTTCCTGAATGATGAAGTGAAAGTGATCCAGACAGATCGACCTTTACCCCAGGTAGAACTATATGCAACATTTAACAAGAACTCTCAAAATCCATCATTGAATATTATTACCGAAGCCCTTAACAATACGGTAAATGCTTGAAAAACTTGTAGAGATATATGCTTAAACTGATTTATTACGTACCAGATGAAAACCTAGAGGAAACCAAGAAGGCCGTTTTTGCAGCAGGTGCGGGTGGGATTGGTGAATATATCGACTGTGCCTGGCAAGTGCTGGGAACTGGACAATTTAAGCCGCAGCAAGGCGCAGATCCTCATATTGGGGAAATTGGCCAATTGGAAAATGTGGAAGAATGGCGGGTCGAAATTCTTGTACCTGATGAAAAGGCGGTTGAAGTGGCTAAGGCTCTAAAAGACAGTCATCCTTATGAAGAACCGGCATTTGAATTTATCCAGCTCTTAGATATAAAAGTTTAAATTTTAGAAGTGATAGGCTTTGTTGCACAAACCTATCTTTAAAGGCTTATTCCACCATATAATTTTCAAATGAATAAGCTTACACCTAAAATTTATCGTACAACCAATTGGTCTTCATATAACCGAGCACTCATTAATCGTGGAAATATTGCCATTTGGTTTGATCCTGCTACGCAATGGTATGCCCCATCAAAAGGCAAACAAGGACGAAATCAAACTTACTCTGACACAGCTATCCAATGTTGCCTAATGATTAAATCTCTCTTTCGATTGTCCTTACGTATGGTCACTGGCTTTGTTCAAAGTCTCATCCATCTTTGTGGGTTAAATTGGGTAGCGCCAAACTACACTACAATTTGTAGACGACAACAGCGTATTGATACTACGATTGGCTATCAAAAAAGTAGTGATGGACTACATCTACTTGTCGACTCTACTGGTTTGAAGTTTCTAGGTGAAGGTGAACGGAAACGAAAGAAACATCAGCCTGAATATCGTCGACAATGGCGCAAACTTCATATTGGTATTGATATGCCGACACCTTGCAAATACGTGCAGTACAGCTCACTACAAATAATGTGAGCGATTCACAAGTACTCGATGATTTAGTTACTCAAATTCCTTTAGACGAACGAATTGATTCGGTCTATACCGATGGTGCTTATGATACGAAGTACTGCAGACAAGTCATTTTAGATCGAGATGCACATGCGGTCATTCCACCAAGAAAAAATGCGAAGCCATCGAAAGATAAAAAGATGGGCTCGCTAGAACGCAATGAATTGCTTCGAACAATTAAGCGTTTAGGAAGAACTATTTGGAAGAAATGGTCAGGCTATCATCGGCGAAGTTTGGTTGAAACCAAGATGCATTGCATCAAATTGTTGGGGGATAAACTCAGTGCGAGAAATTTTCAAAGCCAAATCAATGAGATTCATGCACGTGTGGCAGTATTAAATAAATTTACGGACTTAGGCAGACCACATACCCGAGTTGTCACTTAAATTTGAGTAGATATGAGAAATCTTTACTTTTAATTCTTTGTGCAACAAAGCCTTTTTCTAATATACTTAATTAATCGACATCCATGTCATCAAATATTAAGTAAATTAATATTCTTAAATCCTTTAAATACTATTTTTAAACTCAAACCTTCTGAATAAACAGCTCACGATCAAAACGATACTGTGGGAAGAACACACCATCTTTGGCACGTTCACCAGCACCAATCACCATCACTGGATATTGCTGGTCATTCAGATCTAGAAGTTCACGAACCATTGGTTCATCGAAGCCTTCCATCATACAGCTATCAAAACCATAAGCACGTAAAGCCAGAACCAGATTTTCACATGCCAGTGCTGTGGTTTTACTTGCCCATAGCTTGGCATCGGCTGGACTAAATGCAGAAACTGGCATTTGTTTATCGAGTGTACGAGCTACTTTGAAAGCAACTTTCTTAAAGTTACCAAAGGCATTCAAATAACCGGTCTTGTAGTTGTAGGGAATGTACTTATAGTACTTTTTAATGGCTGGAGGCGCCTCAGGAAATGGAAACTCGCTGATATTCAGTTTTGCCATTTCATCTATACGGTCAGTACGTGCCACACAGATAATCAGCTCTGAAGCCGTTTTAGCAGCAAGCTGGCTCATACATGCTTTAACCAGACGTTTTTTCTTGGATGGGTTCTGCACCACATAAAAAGTCCACGGCTGCAGGTTTGAGGAGTTTGGCGCCAGCAAGGCTAAATCCAGACAGGCATCGAGGACCTCGGCAGGAATTGGCTTTTTGGTAAATTTACGTACAGAACGGCGGCTTTCGATGACCTTTCGGAAATTGTCTACATCAATATCCTGAGGAGCAGGTTCATAATAACGTTTCTTTTCAGGATTTGAACTATCGGTTGTTTGAGAAGTCGTTTGGTAGTTTTCATTATTCATAAGCTAGATTCTTTCAAAAAAATAAAAGATTGAGGCAGTCTAAACTGCCTCAATTAAAAGATAAGTTTCAGAATTAGTTGAATTGTGTGAAATCAGGTTTCCGTTTTTCCATAAAGGCCTGAACAGCTTCCGTCATTTCAGGTGAACCCACACGTTTCATAAATATCTCAGCTTCATCATCAATACACTCGATAGTTTCAGCCAGATTATGCTTCATCAGTGCTTTGGTTTGTTTAATAGAAGCCAGGGGTAAAGCAGCAAGAGTTTTTGCCTGTTTTTCAGCAGCAGCATAGACATCTTCTTCAATGCTATTTACCAGACCTGCACCCAATGCCTTTTCACTATTAAACCGTTGTGCAGTAAGTAACAGTTCAGCTGCTTTATGATAACCCGCTTGTTGTACCAGCAGCTTGCTTGAAGCACCTTCAGGCGACAGGCCAAGGCTAACAAACGGAATCTGGAACAGGGCAGTATTGTCACTATAAACCAGATCAGCATGCAGCAGAATCGTTACCCCGATCCCAATCGCAACGCCACGAACGGCAGCAATTAAAGGCTTGGAAAATTTTGCAGCGGACTTCAACAGCACAAAAGGAGGGGTATCGCCAGCCTTACCTTGTAGAGGCGTCTGAATAAACTTCATGAAGTCCTGCATGTCATTGCCGGCACTAAAGTCTGCATCCTGACCACGTAGAATCACGACACGCACACTACTATCCTGATCTGCTTCATCCAGTGCCTGTGCGATCCATAGATATAGTTCGCCGTAAAGCGCATTTTTTGCCTCAGGACGGTGAATGGCTAAGGTCAGTACGCCATTGTCTACATTCGCATTTAAATGCTGATGCGGTTGTTGAATACAGCTCAGTGTCATCGTACTATCCTTGCTTTATTAATATGAATTTATTGGCGCTTATTATGTCGCAAAAAATTCCCTGTGGCATAACTGATGCGTTCATAAAAGTAAGATGTGCTATGAAGTATAAATTTGATTACCTAGTGTTTATTGGTCGTTTTCAACCTTTCCATCTGGCCCATATGCAAACGATTAAAATTGCCTTGCAGCAAAGCCAGCAGGTGATTCTGGCATTAGGCTCAGCACAGCAAGAACGCAATATTAAAAATCCATTTCTAGCCACTGAACGTGAAGAAATGATCCTGTTGAATTTTTCTGAAGCAGATCAGAAGCGCATTAAATTTGTCCATGTCATTGATGTCTATAATGATGAAAAATGGCAAAAACTGGTGAAATCGTTGGTATCTGAAGTAGTTGAAGCAGAAGCAAAAGTTGGTCTAATTGGACACTTTAAAGATGAATCTTCTTATTATTTAAGTTTGTTCCCAGAGTGGGAAATGGTGGAACTCGATAGCTTGGTGGGTGCAATTTCAGCCACCCCGTTACGTGAAGCGTATTATCGTGGGGAAGTAGTGGAATCAGCTTTTCCTTTAGGCACCAGTGAATTTTTACATAAATTTAAAAATAATGAGATCTATCAACAATTGGTCAACAAGTTTGAACTAAATGATAAAACAAATCTGGGCTGAAACCGTTTTAAGGTAGTGAGTTCATTTGATTGTTAAGGATGAACACAATGAACCTATTGCTGAAACATATAGCTTATGCAGGCACTCTATCTGCTATGTGTATATCGGCTGCGTATGCTAAAAGCTGGACATTGACGCCTCAAAGTAGTGTCGGCTTTAGCATTAACTCCTTGGGTTTGAATGTGGTAAAGGGAAATTTTCAAGAGTTCAAGGCAACCATGCAGTTTGATCTTGATCGGCCACAAAAGTCATCTACTGAGTTCACTATGCAGGTCGATAGCCTTGAGGTTTCCAAACCTAGCCTTAAAAATATGATTATGGATGAGGACCTGTTTCATGCATCGCGCTATAAAACAGTCAATTTCAAAAGTACGCAGTTTAAGCCAAATGGTACGAATCGTTATCAGGTCATGGGTCAACTCACCCTAAGAGGTGTTACTCGACCAGTGGTATTCGATACCACGCTGATACCGAACAAGGGTAATCCTAATTTACTCGATGTGAAATCCACTACTGTAATTAATCGCTCAGATTTTGGGATGAAAAAAGCCACTGCAGGCGTGGGTGAAAAAGTTAATATTCATTTAATGGGGCAGTGGAAAACTCAATAATGTGATATCCAATTTCTGTAAATTCGGCAGGACATAATAGAACTATTTATTGAATTGGACTATTCATGCACTGTTCTGACTGTTCCAGAATGACTTTGGTTAAATGTTCTAGAGCGGGAGACTGCTGTTTCCAGTGATGCCAATATAAAGGTACATCACAACTGCATTCAGGTAGTATCTCGATCAGTGTCCCATTTTGAATCCGGTCCGCAATTTGATAGTCTGGCACCAAACCGTATCCCAATCCTGAAAAAATGGCATCCGCAAAGGCGGTTGAGGAGGGGATATAGTGAAAAGGAAAACATTGCTGGTTTAAGCCAAATTGAGCCAACAGCAGATAGCTATGTAAATGATCCTGATCATTATAAATCACAGCGGGTGCCTTACGCAGTGATTCCCGGTGAATGCCTTGTTTAAACCAGGAATGCACAAAGGCAGGTGTTGCGACCATTCTATAATGCATCTGTCCAATAAAATGAGCCTTACAGCCCGGCATGGCTTCACTTTCACTGCTAATACAGGCATTGACTTGACCCTGCTCTAGAAGCTTATGAGTTTCACTTTGAACAGCAACCTGAAGATTCAAAGTAATTTTCTCTGCAAGCAGAGTGGTGTTCAGACAGGGAAATAACCAGGTTGCAAGAGAATCTGCATTTACCGCAATATGAATCGAGCTAAATTCTGCTTTATTTTGACCATTTAATTGCTGGATTAATTGTTGCTGCAACAGACGTTGATGCTGCAAATAATTCAGTAAGGTTTGACCGGCATTGGTCACTTTACAAGGACGCTCACGTAACACCAGAACTTGCCCCAAATCTCTTTCTAGATTTTGCACTCTTAAAGTGACTGCCGAAGCCGTTATATTTAATACTTTTGCGGCAGCATCAAAACTTTGGGTTTCTGCAACAGCCAGAAAAGCATCACAGTTTTTAGAATTAAGTGGCATAGCTTACCTAAATAAAATTTAGTCTGAATGATATTTTCTTAATTATATTTAATTGAAAAGAATAACATAGATAATGATCTCCATCTTTATAATTCCATGATATTCCAATGTTAAATGCATATATACAAGGTCTGGCGGTAGGCTTTAGCCTGATTATTGCCATTGGTGCGCAAAATGCTTTTGTATTGAAACAGGGCTTGAAACAGCAGTATGTTTTTGCGATCTGTATGTGTTGTGCCTTATCTGATGCAATATTGATTTTTGCCGGTGTTTTGGGATTTTCACAGTTGATGCTGGTCAATCCACACTGGATCAATATGGCGAAATATCTGGGCGCGACTTTTCTGGCGATCTATGGCGCTCAGCATTTTTATCAGGCCTGGAAGAATGAGCAGCGTCTGGACACAGATCAAAAAGATGTGCCTTCTTTATATAAAGTTTTGCTGATCTGTTTGATGCTGACCTGGCTCAATCCGCATGTCTATCTAGATGCTTTGGTCTTGATTGGTTCTATCTCCACCCAGTATTCCAATGCACAGATACAATTTGCCTTAGGAGCGATTAGTGCGTCCTTTGTATTCTTTTTTGGACTGGGCTATGCAGCACGTTATTTGCAACCTATTTTTCAGCGACCACAAGCCTGGAAAATATTGGATATACTTATTGGCTGTGTAATGTGGTCGATTGCGGTTTCTTTAGTGAACTGAATTATTCTTTGCAGCAACTCTAAAGAAAAAGGCATGATATTTCTATGCATGCCTTTTTGATTCTATGAAACACCTTAAGCAGCCTGTAAAGCTTTCAAATCTTCTAAAATCTGTTCAGCATGGCCAGCAGCTTTCACCTTACGGTATTCTTTGACCAGTTTGCCATTATGGAAAATGAAGGTAGAGCGCTCAATGCCCATCACTTTCTTGCCATACATATTCTTTTCTTTAATGACATCAAAGTGTTTACATAACACTTCTTCTTTATCACTGATCAAATTAATGGTCAGATTCTGTTTTTCAGTAAAGTTCTGATGCGCTTTAACTGAGTCACGTGATACGCCCAGAATAGTCGTATTGAGCGCATCAAACTGATCTTTTAAACAAGAGAAGCCGACTGCCTGAGTAGTACAGCCAGGTGTCGAATCTTTAGGATAAAAATAGATAACCAGCCATTCTGCATTTAATTGGGCCAGATTAATTTCACCTGTAGTGGTCGGAAAAGTGTGCTCAGGTAAGCTGATCTCAGACATGATCTCTCCAATTTTTCTAAATTTTTTCAAAAAAATAAGCCACATTATAGTGGCTTATTCTAGAAAAATATCCGTCAGGATTATTTCTTTTGAGCGGCTTTATTGGCTTCTGCAGCAAGTGAGTTTAATTTACCTGCGAGCTGTGGGCCTACACAAGACTGCACGTTTTGGCTTTGTTTTTTAACAAAGTCTAAAGTAGCAGGGTTTTTCTTCTGGTTAATGGTGCTTTGAATCTGCCATTTCTGAGCTTGGGTCAATTTACCTTCTGCATCCACTTCACATGTACAAAGCTTATTCACATCAGACTGGGTCAGTTTTTTGTACTTCACTGCCTGTTTGTAGGGAATAGCGCAGGCTTTAATTAAACCGTCACGCACATTTGAACTGCTTCCAGCATTTTTCATAGCAGTTGTATATTCTTTTTTCATCGCCTCAAATTCTGCTTTTGCCTTAGCTTGATCATTATTTGCAAAAGATGCAGTTGAAAAGAGGGCAGACAAAGAGAGTAGGCTAGTCGCAAGTAATTTGGCTTTAATATTCATAATATGGATTTATAACCTTGATCGATTTTAAAGGTAATAACGTGTCGGGTCTTCAACACCTGCATCAGCAAAACCTTGCTTGCGTAAACGACAACTGTCACATGTTCCACACGCACGTCCTTGGTCATCTGCTTGGTAGCAAGATACCGTTTGACTGTAGTCTACGCCATGTTCTAGGCCTAAGCGAATGATATTTGCTTTGGATAAATGTAACAAAGGTGTTTCAAATTTCAGGGCTTGACCTTCAACACCGACCTTGGTTGCAAGGCGTGCCATATTGGCAAAAGCTTCAATAAATTCCGGGCGGCAGTCTGGATAACCTGAATAATCCACCGCATTAATCCCGATCACAATTGCCTCTGCACCGAACACTTCTGCAGCGGCCAAAGCATAAGATAAGAAGATGGTATTTCGTGCAGGCACATAGGTTACAGGAATACCTTCCTGCAATTGATCCGGTACCTCAATGCTATGATCAGTAAGGGCTGAGCCGCCCAGGTTACCTAAATCAATATTGATGACACGATGTTCTACTCCCGAGCGTTGAGCCAGCGCACGAGCTGCATCAAGTTCTGTAGTGGAACGTTGGCCATACATAAAACTCAGTGCGATACATTCATAGCGTGCCTGCGCCCAAGCCAGACAGGTTGTTGAATCTAATCCGCCAGATAACAATACAATGGCACGAGGGCGCATAACAAATACTCCAATATGGTAAATTTACAAAAATTAACGACCAGTTTCATCATTCCATAACAACTTGTGCAGCTGCAGCTGGAAACGAACAGGGAGATGGTCTTCTAAAATCCATTGAGCCAGATCACGTGCCAATTGTGGCAAGCGCGCAGCTCCTTTTTCAACTGCAAATGCAGGGGAGAACCAGACCGTGCTGACTTTTTCATTTAACTGGTACTGTTCTACCTGCTGTTTTGACCATTCATAATCTTCACGATTACAGATTACAAACTTAATCTGGTCATGCTGAGTTAAATGATCCAGATTTGTAAGCAAATTTCGTGCAACTTCACCTGAAGTTGGTGTTTTTAAATCTAGAACTTTGGATACACGTGTATCCACTTTAGAAACATCTAACGCACCACTGGTTTCTAAAGAAACTTCACAGCCTAAATCTGCAAGTCGTTGCATCAGAGGTAGGGCGTTCGGTTGCGCTAATGGTTCACCACCGGTTACACAGACATAAGGCGTTTTAAAATCAAGCGTGGTCTGGATGATGTCATCTAAAGATTTGCGTTCACCACCTTCAAAAGAATACGTAGTATCACAATAGGTACAGCGCAGCGGACATCCGGTTAAGCGAATAAATACGGTCGGTAAACCTGCGGTATTGGCTTCACCTTGTAATGAATAGAAGATCTCCGTAATGCGTAAGCCCGCAGACGGATCAGAAACTGGAATTGCGGAAGATCGAAGCGTATTCATAACAACATTAACCACTGAAAAATAAATAACAATGTATAAAAATAAAAATCCCTACGATCATTGCTGACCGTAGAGACGAGGAGCGGTTGAAGCTCCGAGGAACACAAATGTTTCCTCTAAGTTAAGACATCTTAGTCTTCGCGTAGCAGATCGTTCAGGCTAGTTTTAGCACGAGTTTTCGCATCTACTTTTTTCACGATTACAGCTGCATATAAGCTGTATTTACCACATTTAGATGGCAGGCTGCCTGATACCACAACAGAACCAGCAGGTACGCGGCCATAATGGATTTCGCCAGTTTCACGGTCATAAATCTTGGTAGATTGACCAATGAATACGCCCATTGAAATGACAGAACCTTCTTCAACGATTACGCCTTCAACGATTTCAGAACGTGCACCGATGAAACAGTTGTCTTCAATAATTGTTGGGTTAGCTTGAAGCGGTTCAAGAACACCACCGATTCCTACACCACCTGACAAGTGAACATTTTTACCGATTTGAGCACATGAACCTACAGTTGCCCAAGTATCGACCATCGTACCTTCATCTACATAAGCACCGATGTTCACATAAGAAGGCATCAGTACCACGTTTTTCGCCTGGAAAGAACCTTTACGCGCTACCGCCGGAGGAACAACACGTACGCCAGCAGCTTTAAACTGCTCATCAGTCCAGTCAGAGAATTTAGTATCTACTTTGTCGTAGAAGCGAAGATCACAAGCTTCCATTGGTTTGTTATCGTTTAATTTAAATGATAACAATACCGCTTTCTTAATCCATTGATGAACAACCCATTCACCTTCGATTTTTTCAGCAACACGTAAAGTACCATTGTCCAGGCCAGCAATTACTTCCTCAACTGCTTGACGGATTTCAGCAGGGCAATCTGCTGCTGTGAAATTCGCACGGTCTTCAAACGCTTGTTCAATGATTGTTGAAAGCTGAGACATGATCTTCCTTCCAGAAAAAAATTTCCGATATTTTACACTATATTGCTCTAAAAAGATGGAAAACTAAGAAGGGTGCTGAATTAAATTCGCAAGTAAAGTGATTAGTATCATTTTCGTATTTTAGATATGTACAAACATTGTTTAAAAAAGGCTTATCATTCAACAAGAAAAATTAATATGTATCAAAAAATAACAAAAGCCCAGCAAAACACGAATAAAAAATATTCATTGGCTCCTTTATATTGAGCTCATCACGAATAACTAATGATGAAAAAAAAGTTCTTTTGAGGAGAGAAATAATGAAAGCTTTATATCAACTTTTAGCAGTATCCGTTCTAGCTGCCACAGCTGGATCTGTCATGGCTGCTGATGAGACAATCGTAACAGATGAAGGCGTAGCTGAATTCTCTTTCTTTAAACCTGCAGCTGTTCGTGCTGAAGTCGGTACTACCGGTTACGGTGGCGCGATCTCTTGGAATGCTAACCCTTATGTAGGTGTTACTCTAGGTTATAATGGTGGTGATATTTCTTGGACTGATGATTTATCAATCAATGGTACAAAATATGACCTAGATATGGATAATAACCTGACTTACTTGAATGCTGAGATTCGTCCTTGGGCGAACTGGTTCTATATGGCTGCCGGTGTAGCATATATTGATAATGATTACGATCTATCTCGCCGTATTGGTAGTGGTGAAACTTTAAGCATTGATAACAATGACTATCAACTTGCTGCTGGTGCTACAGAAGGTCGTGTAAATGGTAAGTTATCTTACAAAAATAATATTGCTCCGTATGTAGGTCTTGGTTTCTCTCCAGCAATTACTAACCGTTGGGGTGTATTTGGTGAAATCGGCGCATACTACAATGGTAACCCAACTGTGGATTTAACTGCTACAGGTCTTGCACCAGTAGAAGGTTCTCCTAGCGTAGGTACAGCGATTGAAAATGAAGAGCGTAAAATTCGCGAAGATAATAAATATGAATGGTTCCCAGTGGCAAAACTGGGTGTAAGCTTCCGCTTCTAAGCTGTAGCTGCTAAGCCTAATAAAAAAACGAGCTTCGGCTCGTTTTTTTATTTATTAAAAGCTATTGAAAATGATAGCCCAACTTCATACCTAGGATCCAGGCACTGTTATCAGAAACTGCGGATAAACCTGCGATCTGCGGCGTAATAGGTTCGGATAAGGAAATTTCAGGTTTTTGAAACTTTAAATAATATAGTCCTGTAGCAATATCCCAGGTTTCTTGAATCTTATAAAGATGACCTAGTCCGATGCCCCAATAGCCATCACTCGGATTCAGGGTTGAAGCCGGATTTCCTGTACCAGAATCCCATAAGAGTTCGATAGAATTTATGCCAAAAGATGGCCATTGATGAGCAAGTCCGATTTTTCCAGACCATTGATCCTCACGATAATCAATCATCCTGAATGGTTTTACTTCCGGAAACTGTAAGGCCGCATAGTCAATTACAGCGCCAAATTTAGGCGGCTGGATCACGAAATTTTGCCAGTTTGACCAACGCAGCGTGCCATAGAGCGCATTTCGATCAGTTAAAGCTGTCTGAAAATCCAAGTTCACAGACTGTGGAGTTTGAATTTCTGTATAAGGTGCTGGATTCGTACCTACAATAATCGACTCAGTGGTTTTATTGTGATGAGTAATTGCAGAGCGATAGGTCAGTGCGGTTCTAAAAAAATATTCTGGAATCTGATAACTGATTCCAGCAAGCCAGCCCCGAGCGGCATCTCGTTCAAATGTGGCCCAATAACCATTGAATATATAAAATGTCTGTCCGGATAAATATAAATTTCCTTCTAAGCTTTGATAACTTAGCCCTGTATAAAAATTCCAGTTATCGTTTGGTTGAAAGCCAATTAATGAGGTCAAATTATGGCTCTCAAACTGAATGGTAGCAGCCTCAATTGGAAGTGTTGCACCTGCAAAAACAGGATCATAATGATAAGCGATATCTATAGAATAAGGCTGATCGTAAATCAGTCCCCACGACACTTGAGGATTCAACTGGAATTTTAATGCGACATTAGAGATCAATTGGTTATGGACAAGATTTCCTGTTGAAAAATCCGTGATGCCTAATTGTTGCAGCTCTTCGGTATGTTGTACCTGACCGCTGATATCAGGGCGAACCCAAGCCAGTAAAACTTCAGCATAATTATTTTTTTCAAAAAACGATTGGATGCTTTGGTTAGATTGTTCAAACGCTGCTGCATAACCTGACCCGGAGAAAAACAAGCCCACGGAGAAAAGAGCAAATTTATTATTGATCATCTTGGTATAATTCAATTTATTATGCACGTGATTATGCTTGATATTTATATTCTTTATCCACTCAAAAAATAAAAAAGAGGCAATACGCCTCTTCAATTTAGAAAGTACAACCCATATTATTCATCTGGATAAGCGACTTTTTTCAGTGCCTTGATATCTGCATCTGGTGAGCATAAAGAAATAAACTCATAACCATAACCACGTAATAAGTGACCTTTACGTACTGCAATCCAGGTAGTATTTACCCCAAAAATATCGGTTTTAATCTGTTTCAGGCGATAGTCACGTTCTGGATCATAAGCCAGATCATTGACAATGCCGACACCCATGTTGAGCTCTACATAAGTTTTAATCACATCGGCATCCAGAGCTGACATTACAATATCCACATCCACACCGGCTTCTTCAAAGGCTGAGTCGATTTTAGAACGGCCTGTAAAACCACCGTGATAAGTAATAATCGGATAGCCAGCGAGGTCTTCAATACGAACCTGTTCTTTGCTATTCAGCGGGTGATTTTGCGGCGTAATAATACTGTGCTGCCAGTTATAATAAGGCACACTCGCCAGATTTTCTTCAGTCGTCAAGGCTTCAGTCGCAATCCCGATATCTGCTTCACCCTGAAGAAGCATTTCGGTGATTTCCATTGGACTGGCTTGTTGCAAAATCAGATGAACTTTCGGAAATTCTTTTTTAAATTGGTTCACGATTGGCGGTAATACATAACGTGCCTGGGTATGTGTCGTTGCAATCGTTAATGTACCTTCATCGACCTTGTTAAAGTCATCTGCAAGACGTTTGATATTGTCTGCATCAACCAGCATACGCTCTACAATGCCGAGAAGTGCCTGACCTGGTTCAGTCAGTCCTAAAAGGCGTTTACCTTTACGGATAAATAGCTGTACACCAAGCTCATCTTCTAAATCTTTAATATGCTTACTGACACCTGACTGCGAAGTATAAAGCGCGGCTGAAGCTTCAGTTAAGTTAAAATTCTGTCTAACAGTTTCTCGAATAATTCTTAATTGTTGGAAATTCATAATTCTTTACCCTATAAGAGGATGGGGCATTTAAAAGCCCCATCTTGCAGTCTTACGCGACCTGGTTTTCAAATAAATGCAGATTTAATGCACTCAACCAAACAGTTTGATCCGGACGGAATTGATGAGCGCGAGCTTCTTCTGGTGTCAGTGAAATTTCAATCAGATTACCTTGGCGGTCATTCAGTTCCGCAACAACTTTTCCTGCAATCCAGAGTTCACGAATAAACGTGGCCTGAATCGTATTCTCTTGTGGTTGTGCATGAATACGCAGTTCATCCGGGCGAGCGAATACAATGACATTACCCTGAGCTGCCTGTTTGGCGGCATCGAACTGGATACGGTCTTCACCTAGCTGAAGTATGCCGCCATTATTCTGGCCTTCGAAACGGTTAGCTTGTCCCAGGAAGTCAAACACGAATGGTGTTTTCGGTGTTTCATACACTTCACGTGGTGAACCGATCTGTTCCACATTGCCTTTATTCATCACTACGATCTGATCAGCAACTTCTAAGGCTTCTTCCTGGTCGTGAGTGACAAAAATTGAAGTAATGTGCAGTTCATCATGCAGGGTACGTAACCAGCGGCGCAGTTCTTTACGGACTTTGGCATCTAGTGCGCCGAACGGCTCATCCAGTAACAGTACACGTGGCTCAACGGCTAGTGCACGCGCAAGTGCAATACGTTGACGCTGACCACCAGAAAGCTGAGCCGGATAACGGTCTGCCAGGAAGCCAAGTTGTACCAGATCAAGCAAACGGGTCACACGTTTTTTAATTTCTGCTTCTGATGGACGGGTTGAACGTGGGCGTACACGTAGACCAAAAGCCACGTTATCGAATACGGTCATATGACGGAATAGGGCATAGTGCTGGAATACAAAACCCACTTCACGTTCACGTACGTGGACATTGGTTGCATCCTGGCCTTCCAGAATCACCTGACCACCGTCAGCAGATTCCAGACCTGCAATAATACGCAGTAGAGTCGTTTTACCACAGCCTGAAGGACCAAGAAGGGCAACCAACTGACCATCCGGGAAATCTAGGGAAATGTTTTTCAGTGCATGGAATGCACCAAAGTGTTTTTCAATATTTTTAACTTGAATACTCATGTGGGCATTCCTTAAGAAACTGTTGAATCGTCATTACGTTTGTCTTGTTTTTCCTGGCGCAGTTCGACCCAGGTTTTCAGAACCAGAGTCACAATTGCGAGGAGAGCTAGGAGCGATGACACGGCAAACGCAGCACTAAAGGTATATTCGTTATATAGAATTTCGACATGTAGCGGCAAAGTATTGGTTTCACCACGGATATGGCCAGAAACCACTGATACTGCACCGAACTCACCCATGGCGCGGGCATTACACAGAATTACGCCGTAAATCAGACCCCATTTGATATTTGGCAGGGTCACTTTCCAGAAGGTTTGCCAGCCAGATGCACCGAGTACAATCGCAGCTTCTTCTTCTTCAGTACCTTGCGCTTCCATTAAAGGGATCAGCTCACGTGCTACAAAAGGTACAGTAATAAAGATCGTTGCCAGAACAATCGCAGGAACAGCGTAAAGGATCTTGATGTCATTATCCATCAACCAGCCACCCATCCAGCCTTGAGTACCGAAAATCAGTACCAGCATCAAACCTGCAATAACAGGTGATACCGAGAAAGGCATATCGATAATGGTGGTCAAAATTGATTTACCCGGGAAGTTAAACTTCGCCACTGACCAGGCTGCAGCTACGCCGAATACTACATTCATCGGTACCGCGATCACAGCCGTTAGCAAGGTCAGTTTGACCGCAGATAAAGTATCTGGATGAACGAGGGCTTGCGTATATACGCCAACGCCTTGTTTAAACGCTTCAACAAAGACCAGAACCAAAGGCAGAATCAGGCAGCTTAAAAAGAAGATCAGTGCAATCGCAATCAGGGTATAACGTACCCAGGTCGGCTCACGAGTCGCATCGCGGGATTGCAATTTTTCAGCCAGCGCATTGCTGTTGGTATTTAAACTCATCGTGCAGTTCTCCCGGTACGACGGCTCGCCCAAGCTTGCAATAAGTTAATCAGGAAAAGCATCACAAAGGAAATGAGCAGCATCACTACAGCAATTGTGGTCGCACCTGCATAGTCATATTCTTCCAGACGGGAAATAATCATTAATGGCGCAATTTCAGTTTCAAAGGGCTGGTTACCGGCAATGAAAATCACTGAGCCATATTCACCGACACCACGTGCAAAGGCCAAAGCAAAACCTGTGATCAGTGCTGGCAGCAGAATTGGAAAAATGACTTTGGTGACGATCTGAAAACGGTTCGCACCGAGTGCAGAAGCCGCTTCTTCCAGTTCAGTTTCTAAATCAGAAAGAACTGGCTGTACCGTACGGACCACAAAAGGAATACCGATAAAGATCAAAGCCAGGGTAATACCGATCGGAGTATAAGCCACCTTGATGCCAATTGGATCTAAATACTGACCAATCCAGCCCGTCGGTGCATATAAAGAAGTCAGAGCAATACCGGCAACTGCAGTTGGTAGGGCAAAAGGCAGATCGACCAGTGCATCGACAATACGTTTACCCGGAAAGCTATAACGCACCAGACACCATGCCAGTAACAGGCCAAAAACTACATTAATCAAAGCAGCGATAATGGCTGAACTAAAGCTTAGCTGTAATGATTTCAAGATACGTTCAGAGCTCAGGATTTCCCATAAGCCTTCCCAGCCAATGCCGAGTGATTTAATAAAAACGGCAGATAACGGGATCAGAACGATTAATGACAAATACGCTAGGGTAAAGCCTAGAGAAAGACCAAATCCTGGCAGCACTCGGGATCGCTGCGACATGATTACTCCTCAAAAGAGAGAATGCTGGTTAAAGTTAACCAGTGAAAATTAGAAAATAGAATCGCCACAAGCATAATTTGCAGGGACTAAAATGCAAATTTAAAATAATACTTGCTCTCATCAACTTTGCTGATATGGTGCATAGCCTTTTCTGAAATCAAATATTGTTCAATTTCAGGGAAAGGACCAAAACCGGAAGCAACATTGACATGGCCTACAGCTCCCAGATTAATCGGTTTGATATTCCAGGCTTTCGCCAGAACCTGGGCATCTTCAAAACTTAGCCATGGATCATTTTCACTGATCAGCAAAGTCGTTGGAGCCTGAATCTTGAGCTGCTGGAAATAGGCGCTGTAATCCGTCTGGCTATCACGGGCAAAACCATTTTCCCCAAAACGTGCCGGATTGGCAGGTGCAACCAGAACCAGATTTTTGACTTTAGTATTCAGTTCAGGATGCTGGGCCAATGATGCCACGCTGGTCAAACAGCCAAAGCTATGTGCCACAATTTGTACATCATCTGGAATGACTTGCAGAGTTTTAACAAATTCTGCGACCCATACATCCAGTACCGGATGATTCCAGTCCTTTTGCTGCACACGGGAGCAACGCATGAGCCGGTGTTGCAGGCAGGTTTGCCAGTGATTGTATTCACTGCCACCCACACCGGGAACAATAAGCGTATGAGTCATGTCGATGCTCCTGTATGAAATCAGCTTAAATTAATTTTTTGCGCTGTTAGCTTTAACGATCTGGTCAAAAACACCACCATTTTCAAAGTGGGCTTTCTGTACTTTATCCCAGCCACCAAACTCCTGATCAATAGTCACCAGTTTTAATGGCTTAAAGACTTGGCTATATTTCGCCAGTACTTTTTCATTACGTGGGCGATAGAAGTTACGTGCTGAGATTTCCTGAACCAGTGGTGAGTACAGGAAGTTTAAATAACCCTGGGCCAGGTATTTGTTACCTTTTTTATTGGCATTCTTTTCAACAATTGCCACGGGTGGCTCAGCTAGAATTGACAGGGAAGGAGTCAAAATTTCGAACTTGCCCGGTTGTTCACGCAGGGCTAAATGTGCTTCATTTTCCCAAGCCAGTAATACGTCACCGATGCCACGTTCAGCAAAAGTGGTGGTTGAACCACGCGCACCTGAATCAAGTACTTTGGTTTGTTTATAGATTTTACGAACAAATTCTTGTGCAGTTTTGTCGTTACCGCCCGGTAAGTGTTTTGCATATGCCCAAGCTGCTAAATAGTTCCAGCGTGCACCGCCTGAGGTTTTAGGATTTGGTGTGATAATCTCTACACCCGGTTTTACCAGATCACCCCAATCCTTGATGCCCTTTGGATTGCCTTTACGTACCAGGAATACAATAGTAGAAGTATATGGTGTTGAGTTTTGTGGTAATTTTTTCTGCCAGTCTGCAGGTAACAGTTTGGCTTTTTCGACCAGTACATCAATGTCAGCGGCTAATGCCAAAGTTACGACATCGGCATCCAGACCATCAATCACGGCACGCGCCTGTTTACCTGAACCACCATGTGACTGTTTAAAGTTAATGCTTTGGCCAGTACGGCTTTTCCAGTATTTACCAAATTCTTTATTGACATCTTCATAGAGTTCACGCGTCGGATCATAAGAGACATTCAGAAAGTCGCGCGCTGCAGCAGAAAACGAAGTTGCTGAAATAACAGCAGCCAGAACCCCTAGTTTTAGTTTTGTTGAAATGCTCATGTGAACCTCAAACTCTTACACGTTTTGTAACATGGGTGAAGAATAAACCTATTCTTTATGCATAAAAAATAATTAAAAATGAATTTTATATGAAAATATAAGATAAAAGATTTTATAAGTATTTGAAGCAACAATGGCCTTATTCAATAAGGCCATTGCATAGACATTTATTATTACGATTTTGTGCTATTTGCCTTTACGATCTGGTCAAAGATACCGCCATTGGCAAAGTGTTTTTTCTGTACTTTGTCCCAACCGCCAAACTCTTTATCAATGGTCACCAGCTTCAGCGATTTAAAGACATTACTGTATTGTTTTAATACTGCCGCATTACGTGGGCGGTAGAAATTCTTTGCAGCAACCGTTTGACCCGCAGGTGAGTACAGGTAGTTCAGATACGCTTTCGCCAGATTTTCATTACCATCTTTTTTGGCATTCTTTTCAACGATTGCCACTGGTGGTTCAGCCAAAATCGACAGAGAAGGGGTGATGATTTCAAACTTGCCTGGTTGCTCACGAATCGCTAGGTGCGCTTCATTTTCCCAAGCCAGTAACACGTCACCGATCCCGCGTTCCGCAAATGTTGTGGTTGAACCACGTGCACCTGAGTCGAGTACTTTAGTTTGCTTGTAGATCTGGCGAACAAAGTCTTGAGCTTTAGTATCGTTACCGCCTGGCTGATGTTTCGCCCAGGCCCACGCTGCTAAATAGTTCCAGCGCGCGCCACCAGAGGTTTTCGGATTTGGCGTAATGATTTCTACGCCCGGTTTCACCAGATCGCCCCAGTCTTTAATGCCTTTAGGGTTGCCTTTTTTCACCAAGAAAACGATGGTTGAGGTATAAGGTGTCGAGTTTTGCGGGAATTTTTTCTGCCAGTCTTTAGGTAGCAGGCCGCGTGCTGCAATCTCATCAATATCTGCAGCTAGGGCCAAAGTCACGACGTCCGCATCCAGACCATCAATGACAGCACGTGCCTGTTTACCTGAACCGCCATGTGACTGTTTGAAGTTAACATCCTGACCAGTAGATTTTTTCCAGTAAGCACTGAATTCTTTATTAAAGTTATCGTACAATTCGCGAGTTGGATCATAAGACACGTTCAGGAAGTCTTTTGCAGATACGCTAAAAGCGGTTGCTGAAATAAGTGCTGCCAATACCCCAATTTTTAATTTACGGATGTTCATATTTGCCTCAAATGTTTCTTTGTTTTGTTGGATGGGGCAAGAATAGCTGGAGATTTTTTGCAGAAAAAATAATTAAAAACGAATTTTATGTGAGTAAAACAGATATATAGACAGAGCTTATATTTCATCGCTCTATCCGTCACCCAAGAGGCCTTAAAAGCATGTTGTATTTAAAAAATGCTCAACTCGTTAAAGATATAGATGTGCTGGATCGTGCCTTTCATTATGGTGATGGCTGCTTTACTACCGCCCGCATACGTCGAAACCAGATCGAGTTAGCAGACCGTCATTTAGCACGTTTAAGGATGAGCCAGCAAAAATTAAGTTTGCAGGCTGATCTGGACCTGATTGAAAAAAGTTTGCAAGCGTTATTGAAATCAGAAGCTGAACTGAACGGAACCTTAAAGATTGTACTGAGTCGTGGTATAGGACAGCGTGGTTATAGCCTGCCAGACCATCCGGCAGATCTTTGGGTGTTCTATTATCCGAAAACTGTACAGGACTTCAGTTATGAGCAGATTCAGGCGGGTGTATTGCAACAGGCCATTGGTCTCAGTATGCCGAATCTGGTGGGGCTGAAAACCTTAAACCGTCTGGAACAGGTTTTGCTTAAACAGGAAGCGGATCAGCATGGCTGGCCGGAAGCACTGGTCACGGATGTGCAGGGTACAATTGTTGAAGGGGTGAGCAGTAATTGCTTCATTCGTATAAACAATACATGGATTACACCAGAACTTCGTTATAATGGCGTCTTCGGTGTGATGCGTGCAGAAATTTTGCAACGTATGCAGGATCAGGGCATTATCTGTCAGCAGCGTGATGTGGAAATGGATGAAATTCCCCATATCGACAGCTTGTTTTTCTGCAATGCGCTCAGTCCGATGAAAATTGCCACTCAATTTGAGCAGCGTNNCAGATGCCTTATTAATATGTCAGCTTCCAAGTCTAAAACCAAAAAGAAAAATAATGCCAAACGCCCTGGTTTCATGAAGGGGATAGCTCTATTTCTAATCGGGATACTCCTGGTTCTAGGGCTGATCCTGAAAGCCAGCCTATGGAAAGATTATCCTGTAGAAGGTCAAAAACAGTTACTGGCAATTAGTAATGGTGAAACCTATTCTGGATTTATTGATCGGCTGGCCAAAGAAAATCATGTCAGCTTTCCGGTTATTTTAAAGCTGTATCAGCGCATCATGATTCATGACACCATGAAGGCGGGTGTCTATGAAATTCCTCAAGGTATGAGTATTCGTGCAGTACTGGACATGATTTCCAATGCAGAAAATGCTCAGATGAACCGGATTCTGGTGATTGAGGGCACGACCTTTAAACAGCTGATTGATGCCTTAAAGAAAGATGATCTGGTGACTAAAGAAGTGGTGAATTTGCCAACCGATCAATTGCTCAAAGAACTCAATATTCCATTTAATCATCCTGAAGGTCTATTTGCTCCAGATACCTATTTCTTTGCCAAAGGTGAAACGGATCGCAAGATTCTGACCGATCTTTATCAGCGCCAGATGAAGTCTCTGGATCGGGCTTGGGAAAAACGTGCTTCAGATCTGCCATATCAGAATAAATACGAAGCGCTAATCATGGCATCGATCATTGAAAAAGAAACCAGTCTGGATAGCGAGTTACAACAGGTATCTGGTGTATTTGTGCGCCGTTTGAAAATCGGCATGCGTCTACAGACAGATCCAACTGTTATTTATGGTATGGGTGAGAATTACAAAGGTAATATCACCCGTCAGGATCTACGCACTCCAACACCCTATAACACCTATACCATGGCTGGCTTACCACCGACACCGATTGCCTTGCCAAGCAAGAAAGCCATTGAAGCAGCGATGCATCCGGACAATTCACAAAATATTTATTTTGTTGCAACGGGTAATGGTGGGCATAAATTCAGCAGTAGTCTGCAAGACCACAATAGAGCAGTGCAAGAATATCTCTCTGTTTTACGTTCAAAAAATAAGGAATGAGCATGTTTATCAGCTTTGAAGGCACTGAGGGTGTAGGGAAAACCACACTCATTCGTCGTATCTATGATGATTTTATTGCTCAAGGTAAAGAGGTCGTGCTGACCCGCGAGCCGGGCGGTACACCGATGGCAGAACAGATTCGTTCGCTATTGTTGGCCGTAAACCACGAAGAAGCGATGTGCCATGATACAGAGTTATTGCTGATGTATGCGGCACGTGCCCAGCATCTGACACAAGTGATTCTACCCGCTTTAAATACTGGAAAAATTGTCTTATGTGATCGCTTCAGTGATGCCAGTTTTGCCTATCAATGTGCAGGGCGTGGACTCAGTGAAGACAAGTTGAATCTGTTGAATCAAAATTTCGTGGAACGTATGCCGGATATTACGTTCTGGCTGGATGCACCGATTGAACTGGGTATGAATCGTGCCCGTGCCCGAGGTGCTCTGGATCGGTTTGAGCAAGAGAAAGTTACTTTCTTTGAGAAAGTTCGCGCCGGATATGCCACGCTATGCCAGCGTCATCCAGAGCGGATTAAATGTCTGGATGCGACTCAAACACCGGATCAGGTGTTTGAACAGGCGCTGTCTTATTTAAAATAATTTTATTCTAAAGACATTTTTGGCATACTTTTCTCTAGTTAATTCAAGGAAGAATCTTCTATATTGGAAGAAATCAGGAAGATAAAACATGATGAAAAGTACAAGAGAAGAAATCATCCAGTTTTTACAGCGGGAATTTCCACAGAGCCTAGAAAAGTGCCAGATCGAAGCTGTAGTGCCTCAGGGTGCAACCTTATTGTATCGAGTTAGTGAGCAGGAATTACGTCCCGGCGGCACAGTGTCTGGCCCCACCATGATGACCTTAGCTGATCTGGCTTTATATATTGCGATCCTCGGTGAGATTGGACTGGTTGGCCTGGCAGTGACTACGAACTTAAATATCAATTTTCTGCGTAAACCTTCGGGTGGTGTTGATCTGCGAGGGGAAAGTAAATTGATGAAAGTGGGGAAGGCGCTCATTGTGGGAGAAGTCTGGATTTATTCGGTTGATCAGGAAGAGCCGGTTGCCCATGTGACAGCGACCTATTCGGTTCCACCACGTAAAGAACACGTGCATTCCTTAAAATGCTGATTAATTCTTACAAATCATAGGCTTTATTTAAATCCTGATTATTCTAAAAACTTAAAAAATCAGAGCCAAAGAAAAGGCAGATAACATTTAAAAATATTATCTGCCTATATCTTTAAGCATTCACCAAAGGAGTTTCTACTTCAAAACTTGGTGGAATCAGTACAGTTTTACGTAGTTCAGGCAGCAATTCTGGATAATCCAGGGTGAAATGCAGGCCACGAGATTCTTTACGTTGCATGGCACAACGCACAATCATCTCTGAAACTAACACCAGATTACGTAGCTCAATCAAGTTTTTGCTCACCTGATAATCCTGATAGTATTCGGTAATTTCTTTCTTTAACATCTCAATCCGGTGCAGGGCACGTTCCAGACGTTTAGTCGTGCGGACGATACCCACATAGTTCCACATGGTCTGACGCAGCTCGTCCCAGTTTTGCAGAATAACCACATCTTCATCAGGATTGGTCACCTGAGAATCATCCCATTCTGGTACCTCAGGGATAGCTTGATCTGCCTTGAAATTTTCCTGAATATGTTTGGCAGCACTCATGCCATATACAAAACATTCTAAAAGTGAGTTACTGGCCATACGGTTAGCGCCATGTAAGCCGGTATAGGACGTTTCACCAATGGCATAGAGTCCGGCAATATCGGTCTGGCTATTTTCATCTACAACTACACCGCCACAGGTATAATGCGCAGCAGGAACCACAGGAATCATTTCCTTGGTGATGTCGATGCCAAGNNCCAGACATGACGAATGCCCAGACGTTTAATCTCATAGTCAATTGCGCGTGCCACAATATCACGTGGTGCCAGTTCAGCACGCTCATCAAAACGCAGCATAAAGCGCTCACCATCAGGAAGGCGTAAATAGGCGCCTTCACCGCGCATAGCTTCGGTGATCAGGAATGAACGCGCTTGCGGATGATATAAACAGGTTGGATGGAACTGGTTGAATTCCATATTGGCAACCCGGCAACCGGCACGATAGGCCATCGCAATCCCATCACCAGTCGCGATATCCGGATTGGAAGTATAAAGATAAGCTTTCATCGCACCGCCACAAGCCAGGGCAGTAAATGGTGCTAAGAAAGTATGAACTTGTGCACTTGCTTCATTGAGTGCATATAAACCTAAGGCGCGATTTTCACCATCTAGGCCCAGTTTTTGTGAACAGATCAGGTCGATCGCAATGTAATTTTCAAAGATGGTAATATTTTCTTTTTCCTGAGCACGCTGTACCAACGTGGTAGAAATGGCACGCCCAGTCGCATCAGCCGCATGAATGATTCGGCGCTGTGAATGGCCGCCTTCACGGGTCAAATGTAATTGTTCCTGCTCATCCAGAGTAAATTGGACGCCGTGTTTCAGCAGAAAATCCACCGAAGGCTTACCACCTTCAACCGTCTGCTTCACCGCATCCATTTCACACAGATGTACACCTGCAATCATGGTGTCATCAATATGCTGTTCAATCGAGTCTGTCTCATCCAGTACGGCTGCAACACCGCCTTGAGCATAATAGGTACTGGCATCGGTCAGGGTAGATTTAGCAAGAACTGCAATATTAAAATGTTCAGGCAAAGAAAGTGCTAGACTTAGGCCGGCACCACCACTGCCCACAATGATCACGTCAAAATGATGGGTAAGGGGAAAATTAGACATGTCCATCAGCTAATTGAAAAAAGTCCGGTAATCAGAGCGCTTTTTTGTACAAAAGGCAAGCGTTTAAGTGCTCATTTATTGATGAAAAAAATTAATAAAAGCTTTAACTTAATGCTTTAGAAAAATTAAAGGTTGCCAACATTCAAGCTTTCGAACATATTGTTACTTAAAATATATGAAGTTTGTGATAAAACCTATTTACATAAATTTATCAACAATTTGGGTGAATAATTTATATGAAAATTCTGGATTTAAAAAAAGGATTATTTGCAGCGACCGTTACTATGAGTGCTGCTCAGTTACAGGCAGTAACACCCGTCGATTTTTCTAACCTGGTTGATCAGGTCAGTCCGGCAGTTGTCAGTGTGAGTGTTGTCAAGAAAATGAGCGAAGAAGAGCTCTTGCAACAACAGGTTCCTGAAATTTTACGCCGTTTCTTTGGTAATCAGGTGATTATTCCACAGCCACGCGTACCGCAGGAAAAAACCGGATATGGGAGTGCCTTCTTCATTAGTAAGGATGGCTATCTGCTGACCAACCACCACGTAGTTGAAGATGCGTCTAAAGTGACAATTACCTTGAATGATCGTCGGGAAATTGATGCAACAGTCGTGGGAAGCGACGAGCGTACTGACGTCGCTTTGTTGAAAGTCAATGGTTCAGGTTTCCCGGAACTGCGTACTGGTGATGTCGATAAATTACGTGTAGGTGAACCAGTATTAGCGATCGGTTCACCTTTTGGTTTTGACTACTCCGCTTCTGCCGGCATTGTCAGTGCCAAGATGCGTAACATGATGGGCGAAACAGCCGTACCATTTATTCAGACTGACGTTGCCCTCAACCCGGGAAACTCGGGTGGACCGCTATTTAACCAGCGCGGTGAAGTGGTTGGGGTGAACTCACGAATCTTCAGTGGTACTGGTGGTTATATGGGGCTGTCATTTTCGATTCCCATTGATGTCGCTATGGAAGTTGCTGACCAGCTGAAACGCGATGGTAAGGTGACCCGTTCTTATTTGGGTGTAAGCCTGCAAGATATCGACCGTACTTTGGCTGAATCTTATAAATTATCTAAGCCAGAAGGTTCTTTAATTACCCAGGTGGCACCAAACTCGCCAGCAGCTAAAGCGGGTCTGCAAGCCGGTGACGTGATTTTAAAATACAACGGTACTGATATTTCACGCACTAGCCAGTTGCTGAACTATTTGAACCGTTCTGCGCCTAAACAGCAGATCCAGTTAGAAATATTACGTGATGATAAACGTCGTAATATCAATGCAACACTCACGACTGCGCCAGATGAAACGCCAGCCAAAGCAGGCAACCAGGCTCAGCCAAATAAAGGGCCGGTATTAGGCGTTACTATTCGTGAATTAAGCCCGGCTGAAAAAGAACGTTTAGAGATTAAGGGTGGTGTAGTCATTCAGGACGTCCGTAGAGACGGGATCGCAGCTCAGGCACGGATCATGCCAAATGATGTTGTGACTCAAATCAATGGTAAAGCGATATTGAACAGTAACCAGTTTGTGGAAGCGGTGGCAGACCTGAAAAAAGGTAGTGTTGCCCGTGTCGGTCTGATTCGTCAGGGTCAACGTGCCATTGTCGGGATGCGCATTTCATAAAATAAATGAATCTTCAATAAAAGACCGCTTGTATGGGCGGTTTTTTTATTTTTCGCAATTTACCCGAGCCATAATTTCTGTAGACTCTGTATATGGAAAAAATTGCGATAAAGGATTAGAGAAAAGTGAACGGTATTTTTGACCAAGTTTTAAAGGTACAACCTGAACATATCGACCGTTTAGGACATGTGAATAACGTCATTTATGTGCAGTGGATGCAGGATGTGGCCTCGGTCCATATCGAGCAATTAGGACTCGGTTTAAATGAGTATCTACAACTTAAACATGCCATGGTTGCAGTTGAACATCATGTCCAGTATCGCAAGGCGGCATTTGAAGGGGATGAGCTGATTCTACGAACCTGGTTAAGTGATCTGAATGCCTTATATTCATTCAGACAGTATGCTTTTTATCGTCCACAGGATCAGAATGTCCTATTTACTGGTAGCACGCAGTGGGCCTGTATCGAAATTGCGTCGGGTCGCCCGAAGCGTATGTCGCCAAGTTTTACCCAAGCTTATCAGCCCCTCTCAGACAGTATTAACCCTTATGATTTTTCTACTTTATTTTTGAGTGAAGAAGCAAAGGCAATAAGAGAAGAATCAATCTAATAAGGTGATGATATCGAGATTGAATAGAGGGGAGCTACCAAATAGGAAGCAACCCATTTAACAAGCTGTTTCTAAGAAAAAAGCTGAGGAAAAGAAAAATAAGAAGAAACTGGTCATGTGCTTAAGACAGCTAAGAGAGAAGAAAGATAATTCTTTTTCTGTATCTCCATTCTGCTATAATCCTCGGCAATTTCTATTCGGCTTTTGTTATGCAATGACTTTTTAAATTGCATGGCGCGTTTTTTTCTCAAGGTAGCCCATGGCGCAAGCTAAAAAATCTGTTGATATTAAAAACATTCGTAACTTCTCGATTATTGCGCATATTGACCACGGTAAATCGACTCTGGCAGACCGTTTTATTCAAACTTGTGGTGGTTTACAGGATCGTGAAATGCAGGCTCAAGTTCTTGATTCTATGGAACTTGAACGCGAACGTGGGATTACCATCAAAGCGGCTTCGGTCACCTTGTACTATACCCATCCAAATGGTCAAGAGTATCAGTTGAACTTCATTGATACCCCGGGACACGTGGATTTCTCTTATGAAGTTTCACGTTCTTTAGCGGCCTGTGAAGGTGCACTTCTCGTTGTGGATGCAGCGCAAGGGGTAGAAGCGCAGTCTGTAGCAAACTGCTATACCGCGATTGAGCAGGGTCTGGAAGTTTTACCAGTACTGAACAAGATTGACTTGCCACAGGCTGAACCCGAACGTGTAATTCAGGAAATTGAAGATATTATCGGGATTGAAGCGACTGAAGCACCGACCTGTTCAGCAAAAACTGGCCTAGGTATTGAAGGTGTACTTGAAACGCTGGTGAATGTCATTCCTGCACCAACAGGTGAACGTGATGCACCGCTGCAAGCGTTGATTATTGACTCATGGTTCGATAACTACTTGGGCGTGGTATCTCTAGTTCGTGTGAAACAGGGGCGTGTTCGCAAAGGCGACAAGATGCTGGTGAAATCGACGGGTCAGACACATATCATCACTTCAGTCGGTATTTTCAATCCGAAGCATACTGAAACCGATATTCTTGAAGCGGGTGAAGTTGGTTTCGTAATTGCCGGTATTAAAGACATTTTTGGTGCACCAGTGGGTGATACCATTACACTGGCAACTACTCCAGAAGTTCCAACATTACCTGGTTTCAAAAAAGTAAAACCACAGGTCTATGCGGGCCTGTTCCCAATCGATTCCAGTGATTTTGAACCTTTCCGTGAAGCATTGCATAAACTGCAAATCAATGACTCTGCGCTGTTCTTCGAACCAGAAAGTTCTGATGCTCTAGGCTTCGGTTTCCGCTGTGGCTTCTTGGGTATGCTGCACATGGAGATCGTACAGGAGCGTCTAGAACGTGAATACGATCTGGATTTGATCTCTTCAGCACCAACGGTAATTTATGAAGCAGTGATGAAAAATGGCAATACCATTTACATCGATAGCCCGTCAAAAATGCCAGATGGCTCAACTGTTGAAGACCTGCGTGAACCAATTGCAGAGTGTCATATCCTCGTGCCACAGGAATACCTGGGTAATGTCATGACCCTATGTATTGAGCGCCGTGGTGTACAGAAAGACATGAAGTTCATGGCGAATCAGGTATCCGTTACTTTTGAAATTCCAATGGCCGAAGTGGTGATGGATTTCTTTGATAAATTGAAATCTTGTTCACGTGGTTTTGCGTCACTAGATTACAACTTTGTGCGTTTTGAAAGTTCATCACTGGTGAAAGTGGATGTCCTGATCAATGGTGAAAAAGTCGATGCTTTAGCAATGATTTGCCATCGCCAGGATGCACGTCACCGTGGGATTGCACTGGTTGAAAAAATGAAAGACCTGATTCCTCGTCAGATGTTTGATGTGGCAATTCAGGCGGCTATTGGTGCGCAAATTATTGCCCGTTCTACTGTAAAAGCAATGCGTAAAAACGTATTGGCAAAATGTTATGGTGGTGACGTATCACGTAAGAAGAAACTTCTTGCAAAACAGAAAGAAGGTAAGAAACGTATGAAACAGGTGGGTAGCGTTGAAATTCCACAAGAAGCGTTCTTAGCTGTACTGAAAGTCGAACGCTAATACTATAAGGATAATAAGCCCATGGATTTTGATTTTAATTTGATTCTTGTTCCTGCGACCTTATTTTTCGTCGCGGTCTGGTTGCTGGATAAGTTTGTTCTGAAACAACGACAGACCAAAGGCAAGGGCAATGAAAACTTCATTATTACCTGGGCTTATGATTTCTGGCCGGTTTTGGCGGTCGTTTTAGTATTGCGTTCTTTCCTGTACGAACCTTTCAATATTCCATCAGACTCCATGGTTCCAACCCTGGAAACCGGTGATTTTATCCTGGTCAATAAATTTGACTATGGTGTGAAATTACCAATTGTAAATACAAAAATTCTGGATACAGGTAGCCCGGAACGTGGTGATGTCGTGGTCTTCCGCTATCCGCCACAACCAACGATTAGCTATATCAAACGTGTAATTGGTTTGCCAGGTGATCATATTATTTATGATCACGGCCAGTTAACCATTAATGGTGAGAAAGTAGCAAAAGTTCCAGTAGAATTCAGCCGTGAAAAAGATCGCCTGGATACGCCAAATTCGATTTATCATAAAGAAACCATTGGCGAACATACTTTCACTATGCGTGAACTGGAAGGAGTAAATGTAGCTCGTCAGGCTCCATTCCTTAACTATATAGAAAATGGTAAGTTTTCAGCTGAAAATGGTTTATATTGGGAAGTGAAAGTTCCAGAAGGCCATTACTTTGCGATGGGGGATAATCGCGATCAAAGTGCTGACAGTCGTTTCTGGGGCTTTGTTCCGGAAGAAAACTTAACAGGTCGCGCATTCTATATCTGGATGCATAAAGAACCTGGCTTTAAACTGCCATCGTTTAGTCGAAACGGAATAATCGATTAATTATTTCAGTCAGGAAAATAAAAAATGAAACATCAACAAGGTGCTTCGTATATTGGAATTTTATTTGCAATCGTGGGGTTTGCTTTTCTTGCCAAAGTGGCGATTGCAGTTTGGGGGCCATACTTTGATGATCGTATGGTGGACAATCAGATTGAGGAACTTTTAAAGAGTTCTCCGGCAAATATTGCGCCAGAAAAATTTCGTCAGCAGATGGGTCAGCGTTTAGAAATGAACAATATTCGCGATCTGAAATTTGATGAAATTGCCAAGGTAACCAACACTGATGGTTTACAGGTGCACAAGAATTATGAAATTCGCAAGAATTTCATAATGAATATCGATTTAGTGATGAAGTTTGAGAAAGATTTTGATCAAAGCACAGTCAAAACTAAATGATGAGCGTCTTGCCAAACGGATCGGTTATCAGTTTAAACAAACTGATCTGTTAAAACTGGCATTGACCCATCGTTCAGTCAGTCATAAACACAACTATGAACGCCTAGAATTTCTAGGCGATTCTCTTTTAGGGATGATCATAGCCAATTATCTCTTTACTGCTTACCCGCAGGAAAACGAGGGCCGTCTGACGCGTATGCGTGCGACTCTTGTCCGACAGGAAGCGTTAGGGAAAATTGCTAATGATCTAAAATTGAGTCAGAACCTGATTCTCAGTACGGGTGAGCTGAAATCGGGTGGTCATCATCGTGAGTCTATACTTGCGGATACGGTCGAAGCCATTATTGGTGCGATCTATGTGGATTGCGGTGATCTCACTGTACTACAGGCGATTGTGCTAAAATGGTACGAACCGTATTTAGACAATATAGAACCAACTGACCAGCTGAAAGACCCTAAATCACGCCTACAGGAATATTTACAAGCACGTAAAAAACCTCTCCCAGTTTACGAGGTTGTAGATATTCAGGGTGATGCCCCGAACCAGCATTTCAAAGTGGAATGTCAGGTAGAAGGCTTACCGGTCATGGCCGGTGAAGGTTCAAGCCGACGATTCGCTGAACAGGCGGTTGCGGCAGATATTTTAAAACATTTGGAGCATAAGTCTTAATGACTACTCATTCCGATCACATTGATGCTGATCACGAGTCGCAAAGCGACAGCAATGACTTGATTAGTCAATTTTTTAGTGCACAGGGTACTGAAATTCCTTCTGATTATCGTAGCGGTTTCGTGGCGATTGTGGGACGTCCAAACGTAGGTAAATCGACCTTGATGAACCACTTACTGGGCCAGAAACTTTCGATTACTTCACGTAAGCCACAAACCACACGTCATAAAATCGTAGGGATTGATTCACGTGAAAAATCTCAGGCAGTATTTGTTGATACACCGGGGATGCATAAGAAAGAAGTGCGTGCCATCAATAAAATGATGAACCGAGCTGCGCACTCTGCACTGCGTGACGTGAACCTGGTACTGTTTGTAGTTGACGCACAGAAATGGACCCAGAACGACGAGCTTGTTCTGGAGAAATTAAAAAATGCGGATATGCCAGTAATTCTGGTGATTAACAAGCTGGACACGTTTGAGAACAAGAATGAGGCCTTACCGCTGATTCGTGAACGTGCCAAACTGATGAACTTTGCTGAAATCGTACCGGTATCTGCACTTCGTGGTGCAAATCTCGAACACTTACGCGATACGATTGCCAAGTACCTGCCATTCCAGCCACCGTTGTATTCACTGGATCAGCTTACCGATCGTTCAGAGCGTTTCCTGGCCTCTGAAATTATTCGTGAAAAGATCATGCGTCAGTTAGGCGAAGAGCTGCCATACGATTTAACTGTTCAGATCGAGTCTTTCAAAACTGAAGAGCCGACCCTGAACGAAAAAACAGGTCATATGAAGCCGGCATGTACTTATATTGATGCCACCATTTTCGTTGATCGTGCTGGCCAAAAAGCCATTGTGATTGGTGAAAAAGGCTCCAAGCTGAAAAAAATCGGTATGGATGCACGTGTCGATATGGAAAAGATGTTCGAACAGAAAATCATGCTAACGCTTTGGGTGAAAGTCAAAGGCGGCTGGTCTGATGATGAGCGAGCCCTGAAAAGTCTAGGTTATAGCGACATTTAAATTGGATAGGAAAGGATCATGATGAAATTTCTGGCAGTTATTGCATGTGTTTTATTTTTGCAGGGCTGTATTCATAAAGTAGTGACCGTTCCTGCCAAAGTTGCCTATAAAACCACAAAGTACGCGGTCAAAGGGACCGCGGCTGTTGTGGGTGCCGCCATTCCCGATGGGGATGACGAAGAAGACGAGAAAAAATCAAAAAAGAATAAAGACTAAAGAAGCAGCCTATGCGTAATGAAGTGCTGCATGGATACTTGATTCATCATCGTAAATATCGCGATCGCAGTCATATTGTGCATTTATTTACCCAGGAATATGGCCGTATTGACGGGATACTGAGACAAAATCCTCCACCACAATATCAACCCATCAGCTTGCTAGCCTCTGGCAAATCTGAACTCAAAAACTTCACCAAATTAGAAATTGTTAATCAGCCGATATTTTTTTTTGGCGATGCCTTCTTTTCTGGCTTTTATCTAAATGAAATCCTGTTGCGTTTATGTCCGCTTGAAGTGCAAATGCCGCTGACCTTTGCCAAATATGGCGAAACGTTGAATGCCTTGCAAAAACTCCCCGATCAGGAAAAACCCAATACTTATTTAAAACAGGTTCTGCGTCAGTTTGAACATATCTTATTAGAAGAACTGGGCTATGAACTGGATTTTTCGGTCGATGCCAATCAGGTACCAATCAATCCCTTGCAACATTACTATTTTCAGTTGAATGAAGGTTTTATGCCTTCGGCCAAGGCCTTGCGCTCAACCATGTCGGGCCAGCAGATTTTAACAATGCAGCACTATGAAAATGGTAGGGATTTTAATCCAGAACAGTTACAATTACTGACGAAGCTATATCGACAGGTGATCACTGCTTTGCTGGGTGACCGACCACTGAAAAGTCGACAATTGTGGATCCAAAATTCTCAATCTCAATCGTAGTTAGGAAAATATTATGGCTGCATTACTTGGTGTCAATATTGACCATGTCGCAACTTTAAGACAAGCACGTGGTACAACGTACCCAGACCCAGTCAATGCTGCATTGATCTGTGAGCAAGCCGGTGCAGAGGGAATTACCCTGCATTTGCGCGAAGACCGTCGCCATATTCAGGATGATGATGTACGTCGTATGCGTCCGGTATTGACCACGCATATGAATCTGGAAATGGCAGTCACGGATGAAATGGTGGCTTTTGCTAAAGAAATTCAGCCGCATCATGTCTGCTTTGTACCGGAAAAACGTCAGGAAGTGACGACTGAGGGTGGTCTGGATGTGGTTGGCCATTTTGAAGATGTAAAGAAGGCTACTCAGGAACTGACTGCGATTGGTTGTGATGTGTCGCTATTTATTGATGCTGACTTTGCCCAGATTGATGCAGTAGTGGCTTGTGGTGCACCTACAATTGAGCTTCATACAGGTGCTTATGCCGATGCAGCAACACCTGAAGCACAGCAGGTTGAATTGGAGCGCATTATCAAAGGGGCAGAGTATGCGGCTTCTAAAGGTCTGGTGGTCAATGCAGGTCACGGTCTGAACCTGGATAATGTCACTCCAATTGCTGCAATTCCTCAAATTCATGAATTAAATATTGGTCACTCGATTATTGCAGATGCAGTTTTTGTTGGTCTAGCGCAAGCGGTTCAACAAATGAAGGCTGTAATTAAAGCTGCGCGTTAAGATTGCAAGAAACATATGTCAAATATTGATTATGAAGAACTGATGAAGCCTGTCATTGGCTTCCTGGGTTGTGAAACACCAAAAGCCTGGCTCGATGAGGCATTACAGAATCTGGAGATCCTGATGCAGGATCATGCTAACTGTGAGAAGAAAGCAGCCAGTACAGCAATGAACCTGATGTTCCGCTATAGCTTCTTTGTAGATTTGCAGGTGAAACTGGCGCAACTGGTACGTGAAGAAATGCTGCACTATGAACAGGTGCTGGAATTCATGAATAAGCGTGGCCAGCAATGGATTGGTCTCAGTGCAGGGCGTTATGCGAGTGGTTTGCGTAAGGAAATCCGGACCTATGAACCAGAAGCATTAATTGATGTGCTGGTGATTGGTGCTTTTGTAGAAGCACGCTCTTGTGAGCGTTTCTATGCGCTTGCTCCGCTGGTGGATGACGAGTTAGAACGCTATTACCGTTACTTGCTCAAATCTGAATCTCGCCATTTTGAGGACTACTTGGCCTTAGCTTTGGATGTGGCTAAAACTGCAAAACTGAAAAATCCGCAAGAAGATATTCAAAGCCGAATTGAGCATATCCGGGAAGTAGAAAAGAATCTGATTCTCAGTCCAGATGAAATGTTCCGTTTCCATAGTGGTGTGCCAACAAAAGCAGCTTAAGAAGCTACTTTATTAAGACATCAAAGAAGATCCTCCAAATCGGGGGATTTTTTTATAACTATAAAGAATCTGTAGCTAACTTATTTATTAAAAGAATTTAAAATAGCCTAAGCGATATAAAATTTAATCTGATGTTTCTTACAGTAAGAGTGGAGAAATTAACATCATGCAAGATAGTAAACGTTGTTATCAACTAAAAATAAGTATGTATAAACACATTTGATTAAATGAAAATATAGTCCAATCTAACTAGGGCGTGTCCTCATTTG
>NZ_DJBE01000021.1:0-3850 GCF_002429925.1 Acinetobacter sp. UBA5984 | reverse complement strand
CGCAGGGGGTATTGGCAGGTTTTCCTAACTGTAACTTACTCACTATTTAAAAATATTATAAGTGTATATTTAGTAACAGTGGAAATACGTCGGTTTTATTGACGACATATTCATCAGCGAATTACTATCAAGGGATTCACGCAAAGGATGATGAAATGGAAATATTCTGGGTCGTAATTGGTTTAGTAGTTGTAGCCATCTATCTGATAAATCAGAACAAAGCAAAAACAACTGATAAAACTGTTATCAGGCAAACTGATACCTACAAAACGGACACCGGTGAGATCAGAGTCGAAAGAACAAAAGTCATTGATAGCACTCAAACAACATTTCATCCCGCACAACAAAAGCAAACTACACCCAAAGAGGCCTACCACAATGCAATCAACCAGGTTGACTATTCTTCCAGAATAGTCCCTGAGCCTGTTCAGAAAAAGATCGAAAGTTGCCCGCTCGAAACGGTATCCTCAAGGGATGATGTATGCGAGCCTGCATTAGCCTTAAAACAGAACAACATCAATGAACTATCGAAGCAGTGTACGAGGTGCAGGATACAGCTACCGTTCAGCAAATTTAGTAAGTCAAGCAAACACTCCGATGGAGTAACTGTATGGTGTACTGATTGCTTACGTGGAGAAAAAAATACCAGGCATATGAAATGGTGCCCCAGGTGCAAAATACGAAGAAAAAGAACGAGTTTTTACCCTAGCAATGACAACGCAGATAAACTGATGGCGTGGTGCAAATCATGCGTTGATGCTCGTAGAAAAAGGTAATAATTATTACCCTAACTGAACAATTATCATGACGGGAATTACGCCCACATCTTCGAAAATTCTATGGAAAAGAATGGGCGTATGGCAAATTAATGTAATTTAAACGTCCGAAGAATTATTACCCCTATCGAACTTCTTTGGAAATGCTATTGATAAATTTTTCCCAAAGGCACCACCAGGGTGGCGTTTAAGATCTATTCTTTTTTTAGATTTTTCGATTTCTTCATTACTTAGTATAAACGTAGATAAAAAAGAGAGCGTAACTATAAATGAACCAACCACCTCAACTTTAACTTCACCCCTATCATCTTTTTCAGAATACTTAAGGGGTAAATGTTCCAGCATTTGATAGCGACTGAGTAGTCCACGGAATTCACCACGATCGCAGACATCTCCATAACAATTTAACATCAACACAGCCAATTCATCTGAAGACAACTGCGCTCTGAGGGTATGACAATATTCTTCTTTTTGGCTAACCGAAAAGTACTCACCAGGAAGATCATCGATTATTTTAATTATTCTATAAAGATTCCTAAAGTAATGTCCAAACCATTCATTTCTATGTTTATTGATATTTTTATACTTCTCTATCAATTCGTCTTGGGTAGGACTATCAGATGCCAGATAATCCAGCAAAGCTTTAAAACACTGACGGCCATTTTTAATGTCGAGACCTAATGCAATCTTATCTCTTTCACTGATAAAATTAACACTATCATTAAAATCAACCTGCAAGTTTCTTGCTATCTCATGATGTAGATTCAGACCATTATAAAATGTACTTTCTACACTTTGCCTTCTGATAACAAGCTGCGTCTCAGTATATTCTTTGCGGGTTAGCTCCAGCTCTTTTCTTGAGAGAACTAACTCATCTCGTTGCATGAAAATAGTCTTAATCAAACAAATAAATGTTAAAAATGTAAGTATTGGATTCGCCACTCCTCCAATAAAATCACCAAACGAACCTAGATCCCCTCCTAAGCCTAACACCGTTCCGAATATATTAATTAGAAACAATAAAAATAAAGCCATAATCAAGAGAAAAGCATATTTTTTTAATTTATCTCCTGAGTCATCATCCAGAACATCGTTAATGAATACTTTAGAAGAATTTTCAACCCTTGAATAAAAACCACAACTCAAGATATTAACCATGCGTTGTATTCTATGTTTTATCTTCATAATATTTTCTTCTAAACCTATTTGTTATAGGGAGATGCAAGCACTTTGCTCATGTGCTGATAACAATCGTCAACAATACCGCTGACGTTTACCAGAACATCAAATCCTGTGTCTTCCCCCATACGCCTGGAAGATACTGTCACGTAGTATACCTCATTATCTTCACTACCATTTAAAACGAAACGTTGAGAAACCATTTTTTCATCAGAAAGTAGTAATTTCAACTCACCGTCTTCTTTCAATCTTTTATTCAAGATGTTGATTATATGTAACTTAGCGTGATGGTTATTCGTTAATGTTTGTTCTTTTATAAATCGAGCTGACGCGTGTGTATTAGCTAAAATTTCAATTTGCGATAAACATGTATAAGGATAACGTTTCGGTAATTGTACAAAATTAATTTTCAGGGCTATATTTCCATCTATTGTACCATCATCAATTGACCAATCCGTATCATATTGTTCTTCACGGGCTCTTCCGAGGGATGGGTTTGTTATCTTAGCAATACCTTGTAGTACTGCTTTAAGCCCTTCGTCGAAGTTTTTGGTAAAATCTGCGTACATTTTTCCGCGGGCAAACAATGGAATCGAGCAGTCGTCTAATTTCAGAGGCAGTACAACGACACGCTTTTCTTCAAGTTCACGTAAAAGGCCCGCGGAAAGTTCCTTCTTGCACCATTCAGAATTTACAGAATTGTTAGATAACACAACTAACAGAGCGCTGGCTCCCTCAACAGCATTCTGTACACAGTCAATTATCGAATCACCTACTGAAAGTTCCCACCGATCCAACCATACATTTACGTTATGTTGAACTAACTGATTGGCAAGCTTATCTACAAATATTTTGTCATTATGTGAGTAACTAATAAAAATTGGCATAATTAACCCCCCTATTAAGAAAAATGCTAATACTATCGTTTAATTTCCCTAACATTTCAAGTGATAACTTTAGGTCAGAATATAAAGAGAATCAGACATGCTGGCATTTAATAATTTTCAGTGGAAATTTATCACCACTTTGTTTAAATTAAAAAAATTATAACTCAAGTGCGTGGATATATCCCAAGGAAATATTAAGGTGAACACTTTTAAGAAAAGCACTATCTTTCGCTACTGCTGGGTCTGTCCTTACTTCCTATTCTATGAGATAAATCATAGCTTTTTCGCGACTCGTAGAGCACATATCAAGCGACGGCTTAGGCTACCGCAGACCTTCGGGCGCAGCAGCGATCCAAAGATTTTGCAGCGCTGTCGTCGAGCTGAACTCAGGGTGTGTTCGCTCAAGCTGCCAAAAGTACAATTACTCATTGTTTAAAATTTGCATGTCTGCTGTTAGCATCTGTCTTTCACTCACTTGCTACCCGAAGGTAAGTACGATTAATGAAGCCTAGACTGTATTCATATGTTCGTTTTTCATCAGCTAAGCAAAGTGACGGAAACTCACTTGAGCGTCAGCAAGATACCGCAGCAAGGATTGCTGAACGCTACGATCTTGAGCTGGATAGCACCGCATACCATGATCTCGGCATGTCTGCTTTCAAAGGTAAAAATGCTTATAAAGGTAAGCTTTCAGAATTCATCTCCCAGATAGGGAAAAAGGTTCCTAAAGGTTCGTGGTTAGTTGTAGAAAATCTTGACCGCATTAGCCGTGACGATGCCTGGAGTGCTTTAGACATTTTCAAGAGTCTTCTGAAGAAAGGAATCATCGTTGTAACCGGGATGGATGAGAAAGTTTATAAATATGCAGATGTAAAGAATAATCCAACTGACCTGATTATCTCCCTATTGATGTTTACTCGAGCACACGATGAATCACTGACAAAAAAAAATCGAGTGGAAGCACAAGCTCGGGCTCTAATCAGACATTGAATCGCCACGGATAATCTA
>NZ_DJBE01000068.1:0-12895 GCF_002429925.1 Acinetobacter sp. UBA5984 | reverse complement strand
AAGGCGTGAATGTGAAATGGGTTGAATTCCCGGCTGGTCCTCAGTTACTTGAAGGCTTGAATGTCGGCAGCGTATCTTTTGGTGAAGCCGGTGAAGCACCACCGATCTTTGCTCAAGCAGCGAACTCAAATCTGGTCTATGTGGCCAATCAGCCTGAAGCACCGAAAGCTGAAGCATTAATTGTACAAAAAGACTCAAAGATTCAATCTGTACAGGATCTGAAAGGCAAACGTGTTGCCTTAAATAAAGGCTCAAATGTTCATTACTTACTACTCAAAGTCCTTGAAGCCAATAACCTAAAACTCAGCGATATTGAAGTGGTTTACCTGCCACCTTCTGATGCCCGTGCCGCTTTTGAACGCGGTGCAGTCGATGCTTGGGTGATCTGGGACCCGTTCTTTGCAGCTGCTGAACATCAAATTGGTGCGCGTGTCATTGCCAGCGGTGAAAATGTGGTGAGCAATCATCAGTTCTATCTGGCAGATCGCAAGTTCGCAGAAAGCCATCCTCAGGTGGTACAGGCGGTGGTCAACGAACTGAATCTGACCACGGACTGGGTGGCAAAAAATCAGGACGCTGCCGCTCAGCTCCTGCAAAAACCGACAGGTCTGGCCGTCGATGTCTTGAAAACCTCTATTTCACGCATGGGCTTTGGCGTTAAACCTCTCAGCACTGACGTGATTCAAAAACAGCAACAAGTCGCCGATGCATTTTATGCGCAGCAGCTGATTCCACAAAAGCTGAATATTGATGCAGCAATTATTAAATAACAGCAGAATAATTCGAGAATAAAGATGAGTCATTTAAAAACAGTTTCTTACATCAGTTTAGCGTTATTGAGCTTTAGTCTGACTGGCTGCCAGAAACAGGAACCACAACAAACGGCTGCCGCAGAAACTACGTCGGTGCAACAAGTTAAAACCATTGCGATTGGCTTTCAGAAATCAGCCTTGAATCTGCTGGTAGCACGCGATGAAAAGCTGTTAGAACAACAATTTCCTAATGCCAAAATTGAGTGGAAAGAGTTTCCGGCGGGTCCACAAATGCTGGAAGCACTGGCAGTCGGTGCGGTGGATTATGGCTATGTAGGGAATACCCCACCCATTTTTGCACAGGCTGCAGATAAAGCTCTGAGTTACGTGGCCTTTGAAAAAGTGGCTGGAAACTCTTTGGCCGTGGTCGTGCCGAAAGACAGTGACATCCAGACGATTCAACAGTTGAAAGGAAAACGGATCGCGGTGCAGAAAGGTTCAAGTGCCCATGAACTTCTGGCCAAAACTCTGGAAAAAGCCGGCTTAAGCTGGTCAGAGATTCAAGCCATTTGGCTTCCCCCTGCGGATGCACGTGCCGCTTTTGACAAAGAAGCTATTGATGCCTGGGCAATCTGGGATCCCTTCCTGGGTGCAGCCGAGTTCGACAGCCAGGTTAAGGTACTGATTGAATCCAGTGATTTTCCGCAAACCTATTCCTTTTACATCGGCAATCCCGAATTTATTCAGAAGCATCCGGATAGTCCCAGCAAGTTTATCCAGGCTTTAAATGCCTCTGACCAGTGGATTCTTAAAAACCAGGCTGTAGCTCTAGATATTTATCAGAAAAGTACCGGTCTGAAACCAGAGGTGGCGAAGATTGCATTTGAGCGTCGTCTTAAACCTTCGCCGGTTCAACCTTTAACTCCGGAAGTGATAAAAGCCCAACAGAATATTGCCGATCTCTTCCAGCAGGTTCAACTGATTCCCAAAACCATCAGCGTCCAGCAACAGATCTGGTCGCCAGCAGCCACACATTGATGAACAAACAAAATGATTTAATTTAAGGAATATCACATGAAAATTTTCTGGTTTATCCCCACTCATGGCGACAGTCGTTACTTAGGCACCAGCAAGGGCGCACGTGTTGTAGATCATACCTACATGAAGCAGATTGCCGTTGCGGTAGATAACTTAGGTTATGAAGGGGTGCTAATTCCGACTGGCCGTTCTTGTGAAGATCCATGGTTAACCGCAGCCAGCCTGATTGATGCGACCAAAAAATTAAAATTCCTGGTGGCGCTGCGTCCAGGCGTGACCACTCCGGCACTGGCTGCACGTATGGCCGCGACCTTTGACCGCTTGTCCAATGGCCGGGTGCTGCTGAATCTGGTGACTGGCGGTGATGAACAGGAACTAAAAGGTGACGGCGTCTATGAAGATCACACAACCCGCTATAAAACGGCGACCGAATACACCACCATCTGGCGTGAAATTTTAAAACGCTCACATACCGGTGAAAGCTTTAGCTTTCATGGCGAACGCTTAAGTGTCGACGAGGCAAAATTGCTGTATCCACCAATCCAGCAGCCACATCCGCCTTTATGGTTTGGCGGTTCATCGGATGATGCCATTGAACTGGCCACGGATCAGGTTGACACTTATCTGACTTGGGGTGAACCGCCTGCAGCAGTGAAAGAAAAGATTGAAAATGTCCGTGCCAAAGCCGAAGCGAAAGGTCGCAAGCTGAGCTACGGTATCCGTCTGCATGTGATCGTGCGTGAAACCAATGAAGAAGCATGGAGAGCAGCAGACGAGCTCATCCAGTATGTGGATGATGCCACCATTGCTGCCGCACAAGCGAAATTCAAGCAAATGGACTCTGTCGGCCAACGTCGTATGGCTGAGCTGCACAATGGCGAGCGTAGCAAACTCGAAGTGTCTCCAAACCTGTGGGCAGGTGTAGGTCTGGTACGTGGCGGTGCAGGTACAGCATTGGTCGGCGATCCAGAAACTGTCGCAGCACGTATTCAGGAATATGCTGATCTAGGTATCGATACCTTCATTTTCTCAGGCTATCCACATCTGGAAGAATCCATCCGTTTTGCGGAACTGGTATTCCCATTACTTCCACTGGAAACCCAGAAAAAACTCACTCAACCGAACTTGACCGGTCCATTTGGTGAAATTGTGGCGAACAACTACACACCTGACGAGAACAAGCAGGCTGAGAAAATTAAGGAGTCTGCTTAATGTCAAAATTCGTTTCCGTTGAAACCCTGACCCCAAAGCAGGTTTCACGTGGAACAATTCTGGGGCAGCATCTGCTGCCCTGGCTGGTTCCAATTTTCTTGATTGCAGTTTGGCAAATTGCCTCTAGCACAGGCCTACTGGAAAGCCGGATTCTGCCTGCACCGAGTGCCGTGGTTTTAGCCTTCTGGAATTTATTGCTCAGCGGTGAACTGTGGACGCATGTGCAAGTCAGTGCAGGACGTGCCATCAGCGGATTATTGGTAGGTGGTGGTTTGGGCCTATTGCTGGGTCTGTTAAATGGTTCATCCAAAACTGCCTCTACCCTGCTCGATACCACCTTGCAAATGATCCGTAATATCCCGGCTTTGGCCTTAATTCCACTGGTCATTCTCTGGTTCGGGATTGATGAATCAGCCAAGCTGTTTCTGGTCGCGATTGGTGTGTTCTTCCCAATCTATATTAATACCTATCATGGAATCCGTTCAGTCGATCCCCAGCTAATCGAGATGGGAAAAAGCTATGGCCTGACCCGCTGGCAGCTTTATAAAGAAATTATCCTGCCAGGGGCAATGCCTTCAATTCTGGTCGGTCTGCGTTTTTCACTCGGTCTGGTGTGGGTACTGCTGATTGTGGCGGAAACGATTTCTGCCCAGTCCGGCATCGGTTATATGACCATGAACGCGCGTGAATTCCTGCAAACCGATGTCGTACTGGTGGGTATTTTACTGTATGCCCTGCTCGGTAAACTGGCAGATGTCCTGGCCGTGGCCTTAGAACGATTCCTGCTGCGCTGGCATGCTGGCTATCAAAAATAATTGAAAAAATATTGAGGAGCATGTGATGACTGATCTCAGCTTAGGGCGTCTTGCCAATGATCCGACTGCAGTGCAGGAGCCTGCTGCAACCGATATCAATCCCAATGCAGTTGCCGGTGCCGAAATCATTATTGAACAGCTGCATAAGTTCTATGGCTCGGTGAAGGTACTGGAAGATCTGGACCTGCATATTCAGCCGGGTGAATTTCTGGCGATTGTTGGACGTAGTGGCTGTGGTAAAAGTACCCTGCTCCGTCTGATTGCCGATCTTGAAAAACAGAGTTACGGTGAAATTAAATTTAAGTCTGCACGTCATATTCGTGAAGGTATTACCGCTGATGATATCCGCGTGATGTTCCAGGATCCGCGTCTATTGCCATGGCGCAGCATCGAACAGAACGTACAACTGGGCTTACCAAAAGACCAGCATGGCAATGCTTCACAAATGCTGGAGAAAGTCGGCTTAAAAGAAAAAGCTGGGCTTTGGCCTTCACAACTATCTGGTGGTCAGCGTCAACGTACAGCTCTGGCACGTGCCTTGTCACATAAGCCACGTATTTTACTGCTGGATGAACCACTCGGTGCGCTAGATGCCCTGACCCGTCTGGATATGCAGAACCTGATTGAAAAATTATGGACTGAACAGGGCTTTACTTCGATTCTGGTCACCCACGACGTGAGTGAAGCCGTACAACTGGCAGACCGGATTATCCTGCTGGATAAAGGCCATATTGCCAAAGAGTTTAAAGTTGATCTTCCACGTCCACGCCAAAAGAATGTGAAATTTGCCGAACTTGAACAGCAGGTTCTGAATGCGGTTTTAGCAACCTGAAATGTGAGGGAATCTGGAATAACTGTTTATTCTGGATTCCTTATTTCGAATCAAGAAAATATCTGTCTCACTGATTATTTATTCAGCAATTGGCAAAATTTCAACTTAATTCATTAATTTTATTTTAACTTTATGATGCTTTAAGGTAATAATTAGTACTTAAAAAATCATCAACCTTTTCAAAAGCTTGGTTTTTAATTCTTGCGCCTTAAACCGATACTAATTGTATCTTTAATCTAAAGAATAAATTATCATTATTCATAAAATTAGCACCTGACTTGATGCACAAATCTGATGATTTGACGTACAATAAAAAATTCCCTTTTTTAATTGTTTTTAATATTTGCTGATGGAACAAAAAAAGAGTACTCAAAAACGCAACCAGCTGCTGAATGCTGCACTCGATGTTTTTTCCCTATACGGTTTTAATGGGGCGAGTTTAGATGAGATCGCACAAATTGCAGAAATGCATAAGTCGAATATTTTCTATTATTATGAAAATAAAGAGGCGCTCTATGTAGAGGTTTTAACGACCGTTCTACAAAAATGGCTGGCACCTTTACAAATGCTAGAAGCCGATCTTGAGCCTGAAGAAGCGATTACCAATTATTTGATGCAAAAAATTGAAGTATCGCGTACCCAGCCTAAAGCTTCACGCCTGTTCGCTCTGGAAGTGATTCAGGGTGCGCCGCACATTTTAGAAATCTTAAAAGGTCCATTGAAAAAACTGGTCAAGCGTAAAGCCAAAGTGATTTCAAACTGGCAGGAACAAGGCAAGATTTCTAAGGATATCGATCCTGAACTGCTGATTCTGAATATCTGGGCCGTGACCCAGAACTATGCAGATTTCGCGACCCAGATGGAAATGGTGACGGGCAAGACCTTGCGTAACCGCAGCATGCAACAACGGATTATCCAGCATACTGTACATATGATGCTGTACGGCGTACTTCCGCGTACACAAGAAAAATAGGTCAACGCAAATCATTTGGCATACGACCATAAATTTTATGGTCGCCGACCCCTTCTCTCACCCTTTATTATTTTAACGTTTGATATAAATTCAATAATTTCTGCGCACCTAGCAGCAGATTCTCTTCCCAGTCCAAATGAGCACTATCATCTGCACCGTCAGTAATATATTTAACTGAAATCAGGCGCACATCCAGTTTACGGCACACCTTGGCCAGCGCATAGCCTTCCATATCGACCAGCTGACAAGCCACTTTTGGCAAGCCTGTTTCAAAGCTATCCCCTGTTCCACAAATCCCTTTCGGTAAATGGGCAAAGAACGGTTCCAGATCAATTGCGCCTGGCAAATGATCATCCATCGGGGTAATACCAACTTCAAATCCTAGTGGTGAAACATCCATATCACGTTGCACAAAACGCTTAACTTCAACCAGTTCATGCGCCTTGAAATGGGAACTGCCTGCGGTGCCGAGATTAATCAGGGTTTTACAGCGAGTTTTCTGAATCACTTCAAAAGCCTTAAAAGCAGCATTGACCTTGCCGATGCCACTATAGTGGACTTCCACACCTTCTGCTTCGAACAAACCTTTGGATTCACTGGCCAATGCCATAATGAGCGCCGAATCTGACATGCAAACTACCCGAGACTGAGAAAACCGTGACATTAGAAAGCAAAATCCAGGCAATGAAAAGCGGGTTTTTAGATTTCTGTTTTGCAGATCTCATGCTTAAATAACAGCAGAAGATTCTTGGATGGCACACTTTCGTCTTGATGTGTTTCGTGATTTTTCAATAATTTTTTTGCATAAAAACACAACAGCAAGACGAATCGTTGAGATTATGGCAATATATAGCCTTTCCTATTTTCAATTCCCTGATTTCGCCTATGCAGCTGCTCCGTCTCAATGCTTTAGCGTCACATTCTGAATTGCCAAAAACCGCCGTTACGATTGGTAATTTTGACGGCGTGCATCTGGGTCATCAGGCCATGATCAAACAGTTAAAAGCTGTTGCAGAAGCTGAGCAACTAAAAACTGTTGTGATGATCTTCGAGCCACAACCGCTTGAATTTTTTAAAGGTTATGAAGCACCACCACGTATTTCTTCTTTGCGCGAAAAAGTGGAATATTTAAGCGAACTGGGTGTGGACTATATTGCGGTCGCCAAGTTTGATCATCATTTCCGAAGCCTGAGTGCCGAAGCCTTTGCCGACATTCTGAAAGATAAATTGAATGCAGCGCATCTAGTCTTGGGGGATGATTTTCACTTTGGTAAAAACCGTCAGGGCAATAGTGAATTTCTGCGAGACTACGGCTTTAAGGTCACCAATCTGCATACCATTGCCTTGGATGGTGAACGGGTCAGTTCTACCCGCATCCGTCAGACCCTGCAAGCGGGTGACCTTGCTCTGGCAGCCAAATTGCTGGGACGTCCTTATAGTATTACCGGCCGGGTGCAATACGGCGACCAGATTGGCCGTACCATTGATTTCCCGACCATTAATGTCCGGTTGAACCGGCATAAACCTTGCCTGCAGGGCATTTATGGGGTTGAAGTCGTCTGTGAAACCGAATCACTCAGCGCCAAGGTTCAGCAGGAAAATCCTGAACAGCCGGGTATTGCTGGCTATGATCAGGGTAGCCTGTTTGGTGCTGGTCATGTGGGTACCCGCCCTGCGATCAAACAGACTCATCCGGAATGGCGATTAGAAGTACATTTTCCTGATGTTTCTGCTAATCTGTATGGCCTGTTAATGCGGGTAACCTTCTTGAATTATCTGCATGGCGAAAAAGATTATCCTTCGCTTGAAGCGTTAAAGGCCGGAATTGATGATGATGTTGAGAAACTGCTTGAGTTTCGTCGAAAACACCCCACATTTCCCTTTTAATGTCCCGTATTTTTATTGTAAAACGTGTCAGTCTAATGACTGATTAAATTGGAAGACAACTTGCATGAGCGATAAGCAAACTCCTGAAAATGCAGTGGATTATAAAGCCACGCTAAACCTCCCAGGTACTGACTTTGCAATGAAAGCAAATCTGGCAGTACGTGAAGCGAAATGGTTAGAAGAGTGGTATGCCGATGACATTTATCAGCAGATTCGTGCATCGCGAATTGGCAAGAAAAAATACGTGCTTCATGATGGCCCTCCATATGCCAATGGCCAGATTCACTTAGGTCATGCAGTCAACAAGGTACTTAAAGACATCATCATTAAAAGCCGNNCTCACCATGAACTTCAAGCAGGAAGCCAACATCGTGCGTTCACTCGGTGAAATCGCGAAAAATGGCCATATCCAGCCAGGTCTTAAACCGGTGAACTGGTGTCTGGACTGTGGTTCAGCACTGGCTGAGGCTGAAGTTGAATATGAAGATAAAAAATCAGATGCAATCGACGTGGGTTTCACCGTGGTTGATCTGGCGGATCTGTCTGCACGTTTAGGTGTTGAAGTTAAAGACTCAACCGATATCGTAATCTGGACGACTACGCCTTGGACCCTGCCTGCGAACCAGGCAGTTGCCCTGCATGCTGAAATTGAATACCAGCTTGTTGTTGCACGTGGTGAAGATAAAGCTGCACAAAACTTTATCCTGGCCAAAGATCTGGTTGAATCTGCGACTGAGCGTTATGGCTTTAACGCGGTTGAAGTGATTGCCGAGTTTGCCGGTGCGAAACTTGAAAATCTGGTACTGCAACATCCTTTAATTGCTGAGCGTCAAGTACCAGTCATTTTGGGTGAACACGTTATCGCGACCAGCGGTACCGGTGCTGTCCATACTGCGCCTGGCCATGGTGTAGACGACTATAAAGTTGGTCTGCTGTATAACCTGAAAGTAGATAATCCAGTGGGCGGTAATGGTGTGTATTTACCGACTTCACCACTATTTGCAGGCGAACATATCTACAAGGCCAATCCACAAATTATTGCGGCGCTTGGCGAAGCTAACAAGCTATGGGCACATAAGCCTATCAAGCATAGCTACCCGCACTGCTGGCGTCATAAAACTCCAATTATCTTCCGTGCGACCCCACAATGGTTCATCAGCATGGATGAAAAAGGTCTGCGTCAGGGCGCATTGAATGCCATTGAAAATGACATCAGCTTCGTACCGGATTGGGGTAAAAACCGTATTCAGGCGATGATTGAAGGCCGTCCGGACTGGTGTATCTCACGTCAACGTACCTGGGGTGTGCCAATCCCATTCTTCGTGCATAAAGACACCAATGAACTGCACCCACGTACACCTGAACTGATCGAAGAAGTCGCGAAACTGATCGAACAGGAAGGTATTGATGCCTGGTATAACCGTGAAGCCAAAGACTTCATCGGTGATGATGCTGAGCAGTACAACGCGGTTCGCGATACCTTAGACGTCTGGTTTGACTCTGGTACAACCCACTATGCAGTGCTGCGTGACCGTGAAGAATTGACCGATCCGGCTGATTTATATCTTGAAGGTTCTGACCAACACCGTGGCTGGTTCCAGTCTTCATTATTGACCTCTATGGCGATCAATCAACGTGCGCCATACAAAGGTCTGCTGACTCACGGTTTCGTGGTCGATGAGAAAGGTCGCAAAATGTCGAAATCGCTGGGTAATATCATTACTCCGCAAGACATTATAAAGAACATGGGTGCAGACGGCCTGCGTTTCTGGATCGCTTCAGCAGATTACCGTTATGAAATGACCGCAGGTAAAGAGATCTTTAACCGTGCATCAGATGGTTACCGTCGTATCCGTAATACCCTGCGTTTCTTACTGGCAAACCTGAATGGCTTCAACCCGGCAACTGATGCCCTACCCGTAGATCAACTGATTGCACTGGATCAATACATCCTGCAACGCGCGAATGATGTACAGGAAACCATCAAGAAAGCATATGAAGATATGAACTTCCATATCGTGACCAATGCCTTGACCAACTTCTGTATTAACGACCTCGGTGGTTTCTACTTAGACATCATCAAAGACCGTCAGTACACTACTAAAGCAGACTCGCAGGCACGTCATTCTGTGCAAACTGCACTGTATCATCTGGTACAAGCCTTTGTTCGCTGGATGGCACCAATCCTGAGCTTCACCGCTCAAGAAGCATGGCCACTAATTCCAGGTCAAAGCGAGAAATATGTCTTCACTGCTGAATGGTACGATATTCCAGTTTCAGCACAGGCAAACCTGTTATCTGAAGCAGACTGGCAAACCCTGATTGCAGTGAAATCTGCGGTGAACAAGCACATTGAAAATGCGCGTAATGAGAAACTGGTGGGTTCAAATCTGTCTGCCAAAGTTGAGTTATGGGCCAATGATGAGCTGAAAGCTGTTCTAGACCGTCTGGGTGATGAGCTGCGTTTCGTTCTGATCACTTCTCAGGTAATCGTGAATCCGTTTGATGCTGCTCAAGGCAATGACGCTGAACTTGAAGGCCTGCGCGTGAAAGTATCTGCGGCAGATGGCGAGAAATGTGTACGCTGCTGGCATGTACTTCCTGATGTGAATACACATACCTCACATCCAGGACTATGTGGTCGTTGTATTATTAACCTCCCAAGCGGCCAAGGTGAAGAGAGAAAATATGCCTAACCCACAGCAGAAAAAGGGTCTGTTCCAGTTCTATCCCCACAATTTGTGGTGGATCGGACTGGCTATTCTGGCGATCATTCTAGATCAATGGACCAAATGGATTGCGGTAACACATCTGGAATATGCAAATCCAGTGCCCGTCCTGCCCTTTTTAAATTGGACACTGTTACATAACTATGGCGCTGCCTTTAGTTTCTTGTCCGATGCCGGTGGCTGGCAACGTTATTTCTTTACCTCACTTGCAGGTTTAGTGTCTGTGGTTTTCGTGTTCTGGCTGATGCGTATGCCAAAGAGCATGAAAGTCTTGCCACTAGCAGTTGCCCTGATTCTGGGTGGTGCTATTGGTAATCTGATTGATCGCATTTCTTTAGGTTATGTGGTCGACTTTATTCATGTCTATTATCAGAACAGTCACTTCCCTGCTTTTAATATTGCGGATAGTGCCATTACTTTAGGTACGATTCTGCTGCTGATTGATACGTTTTTCCTGGAAAAACACCGAATTCAACGTGCACAGGCGCAACATGACTGATTTTATTAATCCTAACGAGGAAACTCGTGTTGAAGACGGCTCTAAAGTCGAGCTTCATTTTTCTGTCGCGATCGAAAGTGGCGTAGAAATTGACAATACCCGTAGCCGTGAAGAACCGGTAAGCCTGACCATTGGTGATGGCAACCTATTACCAGGTTTTGAAAAAGCTTTAATGGGCTTACGTGCTGGTGACCGTCGTACCGTCAGCCTTCCGCCCGAAGAAGCTTTTGGTCCGTGGAATCCTGAAAATGTCCAAAAATTTGATACGGTGAAATTCGGCGAACGTCCGATTGAAGGTCATATGATCGAGTTTGAAGACAAGGCCAAATCGACTTTGTATGGCGTGGTAAGATCCGTGAATGATGACATTACTGAAGTGGACTTTAATCATCCACTTGCAGGTAAAAACATCACCTTTGAAGTCGAAATCTTCAAAGTCACTCCGGCTGGCCAGCAAGGTGTGAAGCTGATGTAATTTCAGCTAATCACATGATTTAAAAGAGCTCCTTCGGGAGCTTTTTTAGTTTCTGGATACAAATCCTCTCTAGTCTCTGTTCAGAAATCTGATTAATTTAATTTGATGAGAATGCGATAAGAAAGGGAAAGATATGAAAATTTATATTGTGGTTGGCAGTGTGCGTGAAGGACGTACAGCAATTAAGGTCGCACATTGGGTACTACAGGAAATTAAAAAATATGGTTTTAGCACGCTTGAAACCGAACTTGTCGACTTAAAAGAATGGGATCTTCCGCTTTTTGCTGGTTCTCATCCCCCATTGACCGGTATTTATGATCAGCCGAAACAGCAGGAATGGGCTGACTTTATTGCCCTTGCGGATGCATTTATTTTTATCAGTCCCGAATATAACCATGGCTATAGCCCGGCATTAAAAAATGCGCTGGATTATCTGGCCAAGGAATGGCAAGGCAAGCCGGCAGCCTATATAGGTTATGGCGTCACTAATGGCTCACGTTCCATTGATCAGATCCGCCAGGTCGGCACTCAGCTCGGTATGGTGGATACCAATGCGATTGTAGAGCTGCGAGACATTTTTAGTCGCAATAAAGACTACAGCTTTGAAGGAAATGAATTCGACAATAAAACACTCAGAGATGTCGTGGATAAGCTGATCCAGTATGTCAGTGCCTGAAGACGACAGCGATGTGCGCTTTAGCCTACAGGCAGCGCAGAATTTGTCGGCTATTCTCACTTTCAGTTCAAGGCTATAGTTTGATTCATAGACAGACAGGAAGTCTGCAAAGCCATACAACAACAATAAAAAGCGCAGAGTAACAGGACGTTGACAGGTCAGACAGGAGTCAGATCTGAGAAGCAAATCCAGAAAAGCCTCAACAGGATGTTGGGGCTTTTTTGCATTTAAAATCTGGTATTTTTCTTCAAAAAATCAGATCTCTACATTAAAGCCTAAATTGATATCACAGGCTGCTTGTCCGCCTCGGATCCCCCAGTTTTCCCATGGACTTTCTCACAGATGAATCAGGATATGATCAGGCGGAATGCCCAGTTTTCCCAAGCTTTCTACACAATCTGCTGATACAGTTTGCGCTTGGTCTCCAGACTCCGGCCAGCGAAGCAGTCAATACCGATCAAGGTAAAGTATTCAGGCTGGGTCAGATGAGTCATATACTGAAAACGATGGGCTTCATGTACCACCAGCCGGATATTACGGTCATAGTCAGGCAGCTGAAACGCATTTTTCACACATTGAAATACGCTGTCGAGTAACCGCTCTTCATCAGCCTGGGAATACTGCTGCCGGACTTCAATTTGAACGGTAGGCATGTGCTTCTTCTTTTTATTATTTTATTGAATAGAGAGATGAGCTTTAATAAGGTCTTCTATCTCTACCATATCGCAAAATTATCCTGAGAACTCTGGAATTAATTGGATAAATATTTTCAAGTGACCTTGTCGCCTCTGGCCTACAGCAGATGCGGTCAATGCCTCTACTCGGTCTTTCTGACTCAGGCTATATTGAGTGCATACCAAGACAGGAAGTCTTGCAAAAACAAGAATAAAACATCGGCAGGATGCTGATTGATACCGGAGGAAAGGTATCTGAGCTAAATTTGAAAAGGCCCTCACAGGAGTTGGGGCCTTTTTCTTTCATTCTGATGTCCCGTCCTGAAATAAGTT